>JBEGQB010000090.1:0-7284 GCA_041181165.1 Actinomycetota bacterium | reverse complement strand
GGACACCTGCTTGGTGACCCCACGCAACGTCAAGGTTCCGGCCGCAGTCACCGACAGCTCTGCACCGTCGAGTGCAGCCGGTGTAAGCGCGATCGGTTCGGTCAGTTCGAATGTCGCGGTCGGAAAACTCGCGACATCAAGGATTCGACCCGATACTTGGCGATCTCGGCGATCGCTGTCGCTCGTCAACGTAGCCATATCAACGGTGAAGGTCGCCGACGTCACGGCCGAGTCGGCAATGACGAGCGAACCCGTGACCGCGTTCGTTCGGCCAACTCCTTCGGTGCTCTGCCCGAAGAGGATCTCCTTCACGCGATAGCCGACGACCGACTCACTCGTCGCGACCCACTCGCCTTCGACATCGCTCGTTTACGGGGCTTCGGTGGCATCCGTCGCAACGGAAATCGTCGTCGAAGAGACCTCGAGGGTGAGCTCATCAGGTGCATCGTCTTTGATCAGGTTGATGTACACCCATGGTCCGCCCACGACGCCAAGAACAATGACGACGACACCAGCAACGATCTTGCGGACGAGTGAACTCATGGCTCCACAATCGCAAATCCGGCGGCGATCTCGTCGAGATTGCCAAAGATCGTCAACAACACCGCGCCATCGCCTTCCAAGGTGATCGAACCCTTGCCGATCTCGTCGATGAAGGTCGTGTCCTGCGAGACGATGGAAAGCAACATGGCTCGCGTCATCGTGACCGTCACCCCGGCGCTGTGGACGTGCCGACCCTGAGTCGCATACAAGGTGCGATTCGACAGTCCGAGCACCCAGCGTTCGTCAGGGGTGCCGGCCATGTCGGTGAACGTCCAGTTGACGAGTGCACTCACTCCGCCGACCAACTCGGCCTTCACCCGCACCGCGATGGTGTCGAAGACCTGTTCGATCGTCATTGCTCGGATCATGCTGCGCGCCCGTCGCGCACCTTGAGTCAACTTCGGTGGACCTTCGCGCAACTCCTTCGCCCCCATCAAGTATGCGTTGCGGAATGTGGATGATTCCGATTGATAACCGAGCTGTTCGAGTGTGTCGGCCTGCAGGGTGCGTGCTCGTTGGTTGGTGGGATCCGCAAAGACCGCATGGTTGACGAGCTCTGCCACCCACCGATAGTCACCGTCATCGAACGCCCGCTGTGCGCGATCGAGCAGTGCATCCATTCCACCTGCCACTTCGACATAGCGTTTGCCCACTTCCGTCGGAGGGAGTTTGTGCAGGTTTGCGGGGTTCGCGTCATACCAACTCAGATACCGCTGGTATACCGCCTTCACGTTGTGCACGAGATCGCCATAGAACCCGCGGGTGTGTTCCTGGGCGAGGAACTCGGCTGGCAACTCCATCACCTCCGCGATCTCGGTGGCGACAAGGCCCTTGTTCGCGTGGCGCATCGCTTGATCGTGGATGTATCGATAGAGGTCGCGCTGCAGCACGAGGTAGTCGCGCACGTCGGTTGTTCCCCACCGTGGCCAATTGTGTGAGGTGAACAGGATCGGCGAGGAATCAGCGAACAGCTCGATGGCCTCGTTGATGTACTTCGACCAGCGCAAGGCATTGCGCACGAGGGCTCCGCGAATCGGAACCAGGTTGTGCATCGTGTGCGAACAGTTTTCCGCCATGCACAGCGCGCCGAAATCCGGAAAATGGAAGTTCATTTCAGCGGGTGCCTCGGTTTCGGGCGTGAGCTGGAACACGATGCGCACACCGTCGACGACCATCTCCTCCCCGGTTCGTCGGATCTCAATCGTCGGCGCGATGAGTCCCGGAGGTCCGATCGGGGTCGAATTGCCGAGACCGCAGTCCACGTGCCCCGTCGGGTCTGCCTCGAGGAACGGCCCGAACTGATAGATGGCTCGGCGGGCCATCGCCGGTCCCGCGATGATGTTTTCCCCGATCGTCTCCGCGAGGAAACCCTCGGGCGCGATGACCGAACAGCGCCCCTCGTGAACGTCCTCTTCACTCGTTACACCGAGCACCCCGCCGAAGTGATCGGCGTGCGAGTGGGTGTAGATGACCGAAATGACCGGTCGATGGCCCAGGTGTCGGGTGATCAGTTCGTACGCAGCGCGCGCGGTCGCCGTCGTCGTCAAGGGATCGACGACGATCCAACCGGTTGCACTCCGAATGAACGTGACGTTCGAGATGTCGTAGCCGCGAACCTGCCATATCCCGTCACACACCTCGAACAAACCGTGGTGCGCGTTCAGCGTCGCATGGCGCCAGAGATGTGGGTTCACCGTGTCGGGTGGAGTCCTGCCATCACGAAGGAATTCGTAGCGTCCTGCGTCGTAGACGAACCGACCTTCAGGATCGACGATCGCGGACTCGAGCGAACCGATGTATCCGCGCCGGACGCGCTCGAGATCGAGTGGATCAAAGACACGGCCGTCGGGCGCATTCGCCCGCTTCGTGTGTGGGGACGCCGGCTTGCCGACCAACTCAGCTCGCTTTCAAGTGTTTGGCGAGATGCGCACCCGCAAGCGCGACCGCCGCGGCGCCGTCATCGAGCACCTCAGACATCGAAAAGAACGCATGGATCTGACCATGGAAACGCGTCAGCGAGGTCGGCACACCGAGCGCCGCAAGTCGTGTCGCATACTGCTCACCCTCGTCTCGCAGCGGGTCATACTCCGCGGTGATGACTGCAGCCGGCGGTGTCGCCGCAAGCTCGGTGTCGCTCGCGAGCAGTGGCGACAGTCGCGGATCGCTGAGACGTGAACGGTCACCTCCGGTGTAGTGCTCGAAGAACCAACGCATCGAGTCCGCGGTGAGGAAGTAGCCGTTCGCATTGTCGAAATAGCTCTGGGTCGTCGAGTGAGCATCGGTCACCGGATAGACCAACAGCTGGAATTTGAGAGGTACGCCACCAAAGAGTGCGACGACCGCCGCCAGATTGCCGCCTGCCGAGTCGCCAGCGACCGCCATGCGCGACGAATCGACGCCGAGGTCCCGCGCGTGAGCATGCGCCCACTTTGTCGCGGTGATTGCATCCTCGACGGCAGCGGGAAAGCGGTGCTCCGGCGCCAACCGATAGTCGACGGCGAGCACGGCGTGGCCGGACGCGACCGCCAGTTTGCGACACACGTCATCGTGCGAGTCGAGGTCGCCAATCACGAACCCTCCACCGTGGAAGAACATGCAGAGTCCCGTCACCTCCGTGGTGGGGCGATACAACCGAGCGGGCACCCCTCCCGCGTCGAGATTTCGGACCTCAGGCAATTCGACGGTCGAAACGGTGCGCATGGCGGCATACCCTGCCCGGGCTTCGCTGACGGTCTGCTTCGACAACGGTGGGTTACCCAACGAGGCGAGGAACGCGAGCAGGTCTGCGGTCTGTTGGTGGAGAGCCATACCCCATCATCGCAGACGCCACCAAGACTCGTCCGAGCCCGACGGGCCGCAACGCAACTAGTTATGCGGGAAGCTGCTGTATTTCTTGACCGAAAGGTCACTCAGCCTCTCGTCGGTCCCGCGCTGACGTGGGCATGGATCTCACGCGTCAACTGCTCGACCTTGATCGTGAGTTCATGGATCAACCTCGTGAGTTCGAGGTTTTCCTTGTCGATTTCGAACGTGTGCACGGCGAGCTCTGCGGATATCTGATCAGCCCGCTTGGCCGCGATCAACAGGATCGCGCCCTGTAGCGCCGCGACACACGACAGCACGAGATTGAGCAGGATGAACGGATAGGGATCGAAGCCGGAATCCCCATTGAACGCCATCCAGGTTGCGAGAAACACAAGCGCAAGGAAGACGAATGGCCAAGACCCCATGCCGTTGCGCATGCGATCCGCCGCACGCTCTCCGCGAGTGAGATGGGCACCACTTCGAACGTGCGGGTGTGACTTCCACAAAGACATCTGTACTCCTCCCTGTCGATCTGAGACTCTTCACCGTATCGACGGTGGAGAACCATCAATGCTTGACCAAGCGCGCACGAAGCAGCTTCAGGAAACGGCGACGACCACACCCGACACCACGTCGATGGTGACGAGGCCCGGACAGATCACTGCGTCGAGATCGTCCAGTCGGTGAGACACACCATCACGTCGAACAACCGCTCCGCCCTCGAGCGCCACGACACACGCTGCAACGAGCGTGGCTCCCCCGATTGCCACGTGATATCCGCGATGTTGCGCAACATCCCGAACCATCAGGTTCACCGCTCGCATCGGCCCATCGATCAGGGTCGCAGAGATCTCGGCATCCCCTCTGAAGTGCGTGACGGATCGGGGTTCGCAACGATGGTCGACCCCATCGATCGTCAGGATGACACCGTTGCCGGTGCCGACACAAAAGAAGCGATCGACACCGGGGAAGCTCGAGAACGCAACGTTCGTCGTGATGTCTGCAGTCGACAGGCGCCAGCCCCACCCATCGGGAAGCGGACCGTCAGCAGTGATTTCGTACTGCACGCCGAGCCCGTTGCGCCACGGCACGCCTGGGCGCTCGAGGGCACGCTGGACGATCACGGGCAGTAGCGGTTGCCCTTGTCGCGGAACATCTGGGCTTCTGCGAGTTGCTTGTCGGTGATGCCGACTGCCGTCGTTGGGTCGATTCCGCAGATCACCGCGTTCGTCAGGGTCGCGTTCGTGAAGTTGGCCCCGGTGATCACCGCGCCGGTCAGGTTGGCACCGCTCAGGTTCGCTCCCGTCAGGTCGGCGTTCGTGAGATTGGTGCGGATGAGCACCGTCTGCTTCAGGTTCGCCCGCACGAGCGACGCTCCGGTGAGGTCCGCCACGCTGAAGTCGGTGAACTCGAGCTTGAGGAGCGAGAAGTCGACTCCCGCGAGATTGGCGAACTGGCACTTGAGCAGGGTCACGCAGGTGAAGTCGATCTCGGGAACGGTGGTCGTGGTGGTCGTCGTCGTGGTTTCGATCGTCGTCTCGACGCTCGTATCGACGGTTTCAGCCATCGTGGGATCGACGGATTCGGCGACGCTCGACTCAGCGGATCCCGACGGTGTCGAGTCCATCGTGCAGCCGGCGAGGACGATGCCGAGCGCGACGAGAACGGCAGCGCCACGACGGGAGGTCATCTCTCAAGCCTAGGCTTGCACGCGATGTCGACGAGCCATACCTCCGCGCAGTGGGGCACGCCCGACATGGTGTCACCACTCGCACGCGTTCTCGTGCGCACTCCGACGACGATCGGCAAGTTCGTCGAGGATGGTCACTGGCGGATACCCGACACCGAAGCACTCCTCCGTGAACACGACGAGTTCGTCGCACTGCTCACCTCGCTCGGTTGCGAAGTCGACATCGCCGCACCGATCGAGGGGCTCGTGGACGCGGTGTACATGCACGACCCGATGATCATGACGCCACACGGCGCGATCCTGCTGAACATGGCAAAGCCGATCCGCTCGCCCGAGCCGAACCACTTCCGAGCAGATCTCGAGCGACTCGGCGTGCCGGTCCTCGGACAACTGACGGCACCGGGTGTCGCCGACGGTGGCGACAAGGTGTGGCTGGATAGACACACCTTGCTCATCGGTCACGGGTATCGCACCAACCAGGACGGCATCGACCAGATCCGTGCATTGCTGGCGCCACACGGAGTCGACGTGCACTCCTTCGATCTCCCCCACTACGAAGGTCCAGCCGCGGTGTTGCACCTCATGTCGGTGCTCTCCCCAATTGCCCACGATCTCGCCGTCGTCTACGAACCGCTCGCTCCGGTGCGCCTGCTCCAGTTCCTCGAGTCCCGCGGCATTCGCTGGATTCCCGTGAGCGAACGAGAGATGCTGACGCAGGGTGCGAACATCTTGACGATCCGTCCGAACGTCGTCGTGCTCGCAGCGGGCAACCCAGAGATCGAGGGTGCGCTGCGTGAGGCAGGCGTCGAAGTGCATGTTTTCAATGGTGCAAACGTCGCCGTCAAGGGCGACGGCGGACCGACGTGTTTGACTGCGCCGCTGACCCGCATCACCGTCTAACGAAGGGAGAGCCATGGCCGAATTCACTGACCGCGTCGCAATCGTCACGGGATCATCGAGTGGAATCGGCGAGGCGATCGCCAAGCGACTTGGCACACTCGGTGCGACCGTGGTCATCAATTCCGCAACGTCCGTTGATGCCGGTACACGCGTCGCTGCGGAGATCGGTGCGAACGCCACCTACATCCAGGCCGACATCGCCGACAAGCAGGCCGGCGAGAAGCTCATCGACGAGACGATCTCGCGCTTCGGGCGACTGGACATCTTGATCAACAACGCCGGGTGGACGACGCTCGTCGACCACCGCGACATCGACGCACTCACCGACGACATCTTCGATCGCACGTTCGACGTGAACGTGAAGGGCACGTGGATGCTGACCAAGTACGCACTCGAGCACCTGAAGAAGAGCGATGCCGGCAACGTGGTGACCATCACCTCGATCGCAGGCGTGCGTCCGGTCGGCAGCTCGATCGCCTACGCCATGTCGAAGGCGGCCCTCAATCACATGACGCTGCTCCTCGCCAAGTCCCACTCACCGGTGCGATTCAACGCGGTCGCCCCTGGGCTGGTGGAGACCCCGTGGACCAAGGATTGGCAGAACCAACACGACGGCGTGAGGGCCATTGCCCCGCTCCACCGCTCGGCCACCCCCGAGGACTGCGCCGAGGCGACCCTTGCCCTCCTGCGCAACACCTATGCGACCGGCCAGGTGCTCGTGGTCGACGGCGGGCTGACGCTCGCGTTGTAGCGAAACCCGAGAGCCCAGATGTCATCAGTCTGTAACATTTTTAATTACTTGCGGGTAACTCAGATGTAGCAGGCTATCGGTGGGCTTACTGACGAACCCATCCGGCTTCGGGGCCCGAGTTGGAGGAACAACGACTCAATGGAAGAAATGACAGGACTGGTTACCAGTAACCACGACCTCGTATACAACGCGCTCTCGTTCGCCACGGCGACCTTGGGAATTGCGTTCGTGTACTTCTTGGTCTCGCGCAACCGCGTCTCCCCGGCATACCGCAATGCGGTGACGATGTCGGGGATGATCTGCGGTATTGCGGCATATCACTACTGGCGCATGTTTTCGAACTTCGCCGCAGGAACGTGGAACGAGGGCTACCGCTACGCGGACTGGCTGCTCACCGTGCCCCTCCTCGTCGCCGAACTCGTCGTGGTATCGGGCGTGTCGAAGGCCGTCGCCAAAAAGGTGACACCGAGACTCGTGATCGGAGCATTGCTCATGATCGCAACCGGCTACCCGGGCGAAGTTGCCGCTCACGGCTCGTCGGACCGCACCGTGTGGGGAGCCATCTCCGGCGCCTTCATGCTGTACGTCCTCTACG
>JBEGQB010000089.1:0-7395 GCA_041181165.1 Actinomycetota bacterium | reverse complement strand
TCGACATCTCGACGGTGATCGCCGGCCCGAACTGCGCTCGCTATCTCGCGGACTTCGGAGCCGACGTCATCAAAATCGAGCGACCCGACACCGGCGACAGCTTGCGCAACATGGCATGGAAGGACCCGCGAGATGGAGTCGGTCTCTGGTGGAAGCTCGCCAATCGCAACAAGCGAACGATCGCTCTCGACCTCAAGGACGAGTCGGATCGGGCACTTTTCATTTCGCTGATCGCCCAAGCCGATGTGCTGGTGGAGAACTTCCGACCCGGCACCCTCGAACGACTCGAGCTCGGCCCCGAGCGTCTCCACGACGTCAACTCCCGACTCGTGATCACCCGGGTGAGCGGGTTCGGGCAAGACGGCCCGTACGCGCAACGACCGGGTTTTGCCTCGATCGCCGAGGCGATGTCGGGATTCGCCGCCGTCAACGGTTCGGCCGATGGTCCACCGATGCTCCCCGCCATCGCCCTCACCGACGAACTCACGGCGCTGGTCGCCGCTTTCGCCACGATGGTCGCCGTCCATTCGCGGGTCGGACAAGTCGTCGATGTGAGCTTACTCGAGAGCATCTTCCACGTCATGGGACCCGTGGCCTCGCTCTACGCGTTGAGCGGTGAGTTGCAACCACGACTCGGATCCGGCCTCCCCTACACGGTGCCCCGCGGCACGTACCAATGTTCCGATGGACGTTGGGTCGGTATCTCGGCGTCGTCGGATTCCGTTGCCGGTCGCGTGATGGAGATCCTCGGTGTCGGCGACGACGAGCGGTTCACCACCTTCGATGGTCGGACCCAACATCGTGATGAGCTCGAACGTCGAATGCGCGACTGGTGCTCGGCTCGTCCGCAGAACGAGGTTCTCCGGGTCTTCGAAGAAGCCGAGGCCGCCATCGGTCCCATCCTCGACATGGCCGACATCGCCCACGACCCGCACTATCTCGCACGACAGGCAATCGTCATGGTCGGTGACACGCCGATGCAGAATCTGATCGCCAAGTTGTCCAAGACACCGGGTCTGCTGCGCCACGAAGGTCGGGACAAGGACGCCGACGGTGACGAGATCAGAACGAAGGGATGGCAACGATGAGCGAGCACGACAAGCCCTACGTGTACGTGGCCGGACCTCTCTTCGACGAAGGTGAGCGCTGGTTCATCGAGAAGGTCGATGCCCTCATCCGCTCGTGCGGATTCGACACCTTTCTCCCGCATCGGGACAACCCGCCCAAGACCGCCCACAACGTGAGCCAGATCTTCGCGAACGACAAAGGTGGAATCGACCGCTGTGATGTGATCGTCGCCAACCTGAACGGGATCACGACCGACGACGGAACGGCGTGGGAGCTCGGGTACGCCTACGGCCTCGGGAAGTATGCGATCGGACTGTTCACCGACTGGCGGGCTCGATTCCCGGCGCCGAACGAAGTCGTCAATCTGATGATGCAGTGTTCGATGAACGAACTGGTTCGATCCCTCGAGGAACTCGAGTCATCGTTGCGAACCTGGATGGCTGCCAACTACTAAGCGTTGGTGCCGATCGGACAGGACACTCCGGTACCACCGATCCCGCAATAACCGTTCGGGTTCTTGGAGAGGTACTGCTGGTGGTAGGGCTCGGCG
Source organism: Actinomycetota bacterium (assembly GCA_041181165.1). GTDB lineage: Bacteria > Actinomycetota > Acidimicrobiia > Acidimicrobiales > Ilumatobacteraceae > Casp-actino8. The sequence goes on along the minus strand of JBEGQB010000089.1, from coordinate 5,777 downwards.
TAATAGAACGGACCGGCGGGAGCGATCTCGGTCGTGATGGTCGGATATCCCGCGGTGGTCAGGCGCTCCTGGAAGATGCGAGCGGCGGCCGATGCCGCGGCCAGCTGCGCGTCGTCGAAAGTGTAGATCGTGCTCCGGTACTGGGTGCCGAGATCGTTGCCCTGTCGCATGCCTTGCGTGGGATCGTGGTTCTCCCAGAACACTCGCAACAGATCGTCGTACGTGACGACGTTCGGATCGAAAACCACGAGCACGACCTCGGCGTGTCCGGTGAGTCCGGAACAGCACTCCTCGTAGGTGCAGTTCGGCGTGTAACCACCCGAGTAGCCGACCGCAGTGGAGTACACGCCCGAGGTCTGCCAGAACTTGCGCTCAGCACCCCAGAAACAACCCATTCCAAAGACGGCTGTCGCCATGCCTTCGGGCCACGGACCGACGAGCGGGGTTCCGAGCACATGATGTTCGGCCGGTACCGGCATCGTCTGGTCGGTGCGACCCGGCAACGCCTTGTCCGGTGTGACGAGATCGAGGTTCTTCTTGGCGAACAACATGACCTCAGGTTACGGGGCTACTTCAACAACAACGAGTCGATCCGGCGCGAAGCAATGGTCAGACCTCCCACCGACAGCGCAGCGAGATACGCGATGTGCACGACGATGCCCCACGAAGCGTCCCCCAGACTCGCCATACGGACCAAGGCGGCGCCGTGGTACAGCGGGCTGATCTGGACAATCCATCCCCACGATCCGTATGACGACAAGGGATAGAACGTCGCCGAAAAGAGAAACATCGGCATGGTGATGGCCTGCACCCACTCGAAATCGTTCCATGATCGCATGAAGGTCGTCAGTGCCATTCCGGCGGCCGAGAACGCGAAACCGATCAGCATGCAGATCGGAAGCGACGCCAGTATCCAGACCGACTCGGTCATGCCCAAGAGAATGATGCACAGCATGAACGACGTCGAATACAGCACCCCGCGAAGTACTGCCCACCCGATCTCACCGGCGGCGACGTCGGTACTGCTGACCGGCGTGGCGAGGACCGCGTCGTACACGCGCTCGTACTTCAATTTGAAGAAGATGTTCATCGTGCTGTCGTAGATCGCGCCGTTCATCGCTGCGCTGGCCATGAGCGCCGGTGCCACGAATTCGGCGTAGCCGATCGAACGCCCGGCGAACTCGATGTCCCCCACCAATGCACCGAATCCGACGCGGATGGAAAAGAGATAGAAGAGGGGTTCGAAGAAGCCCGATACCAAGACCATCGGTGTACGTCGGTACACCGTGATGCTCCGCTCGATGAGTCTGAGCGCCCGATGAGTCGCTCGCATCGAGACCGGGAGCACTCGCCAGACCAGCATTGTGTCGCTCATCGGTGCAACCGCTTCGTGAAGGTCCGTCGGCAGGCGAGCCAACCGATGGCGATGAATCCGGCGAGAACGGACACATGGAACGACGATTCCGACCAGCCGGCCCTGTGCAGGGAGAGGTCTCGGCACAGTTCCACTGCGTGCCAGAGCGGCGTCACGTAGGCAATGGGCTCGATCGCATCAGGTAGAGACGAGACCGGGTAGAACGCTCCTCCGAACAAGAACAGCGGCGTGATCACGAGTCGGGTGATGTTCGAGAACGAGTTGTCGAATTCGCGCGTCGAGGTCCAGGACCCGACCAGAACGGCGAACGCAACACCACAAGCCGTTGCCACCGGGATCGAGAGGACCACACCCCACGATCGGGTGTCCGGAATGCAGAGCAGGACGACGGCGACTCCGATCACCGATACGCCACAGCGAGTCGTCCACCACAACATTTCTCCGAGAACAACCTGACGCGGTGTCAGTTCCGTCGCGGCCATGGCTTCGAAGGCTCCACCCCACTTGAATCCACCCAACAGCGGCCAGAGTGCCTCGAAGGCACCGATCATCATCGCTGTCGTGGCCATCAGCCCGGGAGCGAGAAAAGCCAGATAGGGAACGTCACCGAGAGTGGAAGCCGATTCCACGCGCCGATCGACGAGTGAACCGACACCAAGACCCATACCGAGGATGAAGAGAATCGGTTGCAAGAGATTGAGGAGAACGTCCGTCTTCCAGATGCGCCGCATGAGAATCAAGTGGCTCTCCCACACGCGAACCGCCGGAATCGTGCTCATCACTCCACCAATGAACGACCGGTAAGGCGCAAGAAGACGTCCTCCAACGTGCTGCGCCGTACGAGGGCGCTCTCGGGGTGCAGGCCACGCTCGTGCACCAATCGCAAGAGTTCGTCGCCATCGTGGCCGTAGATCAGCACCCGGTCGGGAAGGACCTCGCGGCGATCACCGAGGCCGTCCAGCGCACCCTCGAAATCGGCATTCGTACCGGCGGGGAACCGAAGTTCGAGAACTTCGCGGCTCGAGTGATCCAGGATCAACTGTCGCGGCGCGCCTTCGGCGACGATTCGACCGCCATCCATCACCACCAGTCGGTCGCACAATTGCTCGGCTTCGTCCATGTAATGAGTGGTGAGCACGAGTGTCACACCCTGTTGCTTCAAGCGATAGAGGCGATCCCAGAGGATGTGCCGAGCCTGCGGATCGAGCCCAGTGGTGGGTTCGTCGAGCAGAAGGAGTTCGGGCTGGTTGATCAGACTTCGAGCGATGGTCAGACGACGCTTCATTCCACCACTCAAGGTTTCGACGATGTCGTGACGTCGATCGTGCAACTGGACGAAGTCGAGGAGTTCATCGGCCCGACGCACGCACTCTCGCCTCGGGATGTCGAAATAACGCCCGTAGACGACGAGGTTGTCGAGCAGGGTGAGTTCGGTGTCGAGATTGTCGAGTTGAGGAACCACGCCCAAGCGGGCGCGGATCTCGGCACCGTGACGCGCCGGATCCAAGCCGAAGATCCGCAGAGTTCCACTCGTGACCGGCGAGACACACCCGATCATCCGCATCGTGCTCGACTTCCCGGCTCCATTGGGACCGAGGAAACCGAAGGATTCTCCACGACCGATTCGAACGTCGATCCCCCGCACGGCTTCGAACTCACCGAATCGCTTGACCAAACTCTCGGCCATGATCACCGGATCGGAAGTCACTGGCCGAGATTAGTTCCGGCATTCGCGGGTGTCGGAGATCAATTACATTTCGACCGTGCGAATCCGCGACATGGAAATCGACGATCTCCGAAGTGTGTGGGCGATCAATCAGGAGAACGTTCCCGCGGTCGGAGATGAAACCTTCGAATCGCTGGGCGAGATCTTCGAGATGTGCAATATCGCTCTGGTGGCCCACGACGACGCGTTGCGGGGGTTCTGCATGGTTCTGCCGCCCGGCACCGCCTACGACAGTCCGAATTACCTCTATTTCTGTGACAACTACTCCGACTTCGCCTATCTCGATCGTGTCGCCGTCACTGCCAGCCACCAGCGACGAGGAATCGGTCCGCTCCTCTACCGCGAAGTCGAACGGCGCACCGGCGCGGAATGGTTCACCCTCGAGGTGAACGTCAAACCCCTCAACGAAGGATCATTGCGTTTCCATGCTCGAGAAGGCTTCACTGAGGTCGACCAACTCGAAACTCGACCCGGCAAGGTCGTGAGCCTGATGGTCAAACGTCTTCGCTGATCACGAACGACGATCAGGAAGGAATCGGAATCGGTCGCGTACCGCGGCGACGTGCTCTCTCGTCACGTCGGCGGCGAGTATTCCCTCGCCGTCTTGTCTTGACGCGAGAATCTCGCCGAAGGGATCGATGATGCAGCTGTCTCCTCCGTAGACGAGGCCTCCACCTTCACCGACACGATTGCAACCCACGACATACGTCTGGTTCTCGATGGCCCGAGCCTGCAGGAGAGTCTTCCAGTGTTCTCGGCGAGAGGAAGGCCAGTTCGCAGGAACCAAGAAGACGTCGGTGGACATCGCCTGTTGCCAGAACTCATCGGCGAATCGGAGGTCGTAGCAGACGAACATGCCCACTCGCAGGTCGCCGATGGTCACCGTGACGAGATCCGAACCCGGACGCACATGACGGTCCTCGCCTCCGAAGGTGAACGGATGGATCTTGCGGTACCGGTACGTCGTCCCGTCGGGTCCACTCAGAACGAAAGTGTTGGCGGGTCGATGATCATCGGCTTCCGAGTCCGCTGGCACCTCCGGACACGATCCACCGATCCACACACCGAGTGCCGACGCACGCTCACGAAGGAACTCCGCCGATGGCCCGTCCTCGGGTTCCGCGAAATCGGACGAGTCGACTGCGAAACCGGTCGAGAAGGTCTCCGACAGGAGCACGAGTTCGGCTCCACCGTCAACCGCCTGATCGATCATCGGGGTCAGCCGAGCGAAGTTGGCTCGACGATCGCACCAGACGATGTCGTGTTGAACGGCGGCGATCCTCATGACAGTCCCTTCAATCTGGCCACGGCTTCGTCGATCGACTCCAGACGTTTGCAGAACGCGAACCTCACCAGGTGACGGCCTTCGTGCTGGCGATCGCGGTCGTAGAAAACCACGTTCGGAATTCCGACGACACCACAACGATCCGGAAGCGATCGACAGAACGCGTAACCATCTCCGTCGGGCGCGAGTGGGCGGATGTCCACCGTGATGAAGTACGTGCCCGCCGGCTCGAACGCCTCGAAACCAGCTTCGAGGAGCCCGCTCATCAGACGGTCGCGCTTCATCTGGAGATCGGCGGCGAGTTCGATGAAATACGAATCAGGAAGGCGCAGCCCGACGGCGATGGCCGGCTGGAAGGGTCCGGACGAGACATAGGTGAGGAACTGTTTCGCGGCTCGGGCGGCCGCCACGAGTTCACGAGGTCCGCAGATCCAGCCGACCTTCCATCCGGTGGTGTTGAAGGTCTTGCCACCACTCGAGACGACGAGTGTGCGCTCGCGCATTCCGGGCAGTTCGGCAATGGAATGGTGCTCCACGCCGTCGTACGTGAGGTGCTCGTACACCTCGTCGGAGATGACGATCAGATCGTTGTCGATCGCCAGCTCGGCGATGAATCGCAACTGCTCGAGATCGAGGACGGCACCGGTCGGATTGTGCGGGGTGTTGAGAAGGAGCACCCGCGTCCGAGGACCGACTGCGGCACGAAGTTCGTCCGGATCGAAGCGGTACGACGGCGGTCGAAGCGTGACCGGTCGGGGGATGGCGCCGGCGAGTGCGATACACGCCTGATAGCTGTCGTACATCGGCTCGAGCAGAACGACCTCGTCACCGGTTTCGAGGAGCCCCAGAAGGGCGCCGGCCAACGCTTCGGTCGCACCGGCCGTGACGAGGATCTCCGTTTCGGGGTCGTACGTGAGCCCCCAGAACCGCAGTTGGTGCTCGGCGATCGCTGAACGAAGCTCGGGGACGCCCGGTCCGGGTGGATACTGATTTCGTCCCGAACGAATCGCATCCACCGCCGCATCGAGAACCTCGCGGGGTCCGTCGTAATCGGGAAAGCCCTGACCCAGATTGATGGCGCCGGTTGCCGCCGCCAACGCCGTCATCTCGGCGAAGATCGTCGAACCGAAGCCCTGCAACTTGGACGTCAGAAACGAGTCCCGACCGTTCGGCATGAGCAAAGACTACGACAGTTCGTCGAGTATCCCGTCGAGAAGACCGCTCGCACCGAACCGGAACGTCGAAGGACCGATCCAATCACGCCCCATGATGCGATCGGCAACTTCGAGATAGCGCGCCGCATCGGCAAGGTTCTTGATACCTCCCGATGGCTTGATACCCACATGGCGACGCGACTCGTGGATCACCTCGAGCATGGCTTCGACGGCATC
>JBEGQB010000088.1:0-7419 GCA_041181165.1 Actinomycetota bacterium | reverse complement strand
GCAGGTGCCACCACGATCGACGATCACGGTGATGAGCACGGGAAGAGCACCGAACGCGATCACCGCGTCGACTGCTTCCATGATGGACGTACCGCGTGTGACGGTGTCCTCGGTGATCACCACTTTGTCGCCTGGTTGGAGTGCACCGGCGATCCGCCCGGTGACGCCATGATCCTTGGCTTCCTTGCGCACGCTGAAACTCCGAAGCGAGCGTCCTCGCGTCGCGCCCACGGCTGCGATGCCGAACGCCACTGGATCGGCTCCCATGGTGAGTCCGCCGATCGCCGTGGCATCGGCAGGAATGATGGAGAGCGCGACGTCGGCGACGAGAACGATTCCATCGGGTCGACACGCCGTTTGCTTCGTGTCGAGGAACCACGAACTCTTGGCTCCGGACTTGAGCGTGAAGTCACCGACTTTCAGAGCGTGCTGCAGAACGTGATCGCGAAGCGCAGCGCGCGTCGGATCGAGGGCGGGCAGATCCGACATCAGCCGACCTCGGGCAATTGATCGAAGATCCGCGACACATGAGCCAGCGACCGGCGGAGGTCGAACGCATCATCGAGGACGGTCGCCGGCAGTGCCGCGACCTGTGGATCACGCGCGAGGGTCGTGCGGAAATCGGCACCACTCGACGACGCGGTGGCGGCCGCCGACTGAACGATTCGGTAGGCGTCGTCGCGGGTGAGACCCGCTTGAACGAGCGCCAGAAGCACCGGTTGGCTGAAGACGAGTCCACGGGTCGAGTTGAGGTTCTCGCGCATGCGCTCGGGATGGACCTGGAGTCCTTCGAGCAGGCGACGGAGTCGGTGGATCATGTAGTGCGCGAGCACCGATGAATCCGGAAGGATGATTCGCTCGACCGACGAGTGGGAGATGTCTCGCTCGTGCCAGAGGGCGACGTCCTGCAGAGCGGCCTGCAGGTTGCCGCGCAGGACACGAGAAAGACCGCTGATGGTCTCGGCCGAGATCGGATTGCGCTTGTGAGGCATGGCCGATGAACCCTTCTGTCCGGCCTTGAATCCCTCCTCGACTTCACCGACCTCGGTGCGCTGCAGGTGCCGTAACTCGACGGCGATCATCTCGCAGGTGGCTCCGAGTGCCGTACAGGCCCACACGAACTCGGCATGGCGATCGCGCGAGATCACCTGGGTGGCCGGCACCGCGACCAAACCGAGTTTGTTGGCGACACGTTGCTCGACCTCCGGGTCGATGTTCGAATACGTGCCGACTGCTCCCGAGAGCTTGCACACGCCGATCGCACGACGGGCGGCGATCAGACGCTGACGATCGCGGTCGATCTGCAATGCCCAGAGCGCAACCTTGGTCCCGAACGTCGTCGGTTCGGCATGGATGCCATGGGTGCGGCCGATCATCACCGTGTCACGATGATGCTTGGCAATCGATACGACGGTTCGCAAGAGTGCGGAGGTGCCGTCGATCAGGAGATCGCACGCGTCGCGCAGCATCCAACACCATGCGGTGTCGACGATGTCGCTCGACGTCAGCCCGTAATGGATCCACGACCCAGCCGGACGCCCGATTCGTTCCTGCACGACGTCGACGAATGCCGCGACGTCGTGATCGGTCGTCCGTTCGCGTTCGAGGACAGCATCGATGAAAGCGCCATCGACCGTCGGCGCACTCGTTCGACAGGCCTTGGCATCGGCGGTCGGAACGACCCCGAGCGAAGCGTGTGCTTCCGTGGCGAGTAGCTCGATCTCCAGCCAACGGCGGAACTTCGACTCGTCGGAGAAGATCCCCTCCATCTCGGGAAGCGAATAGCGCGGGATCATCGCCCACCACCATCCCACATCAGGACGTCGTCCCGCTCAGGGCCGACGCCCACGATCTTCACGGGGACTCCGGCCTGCGACTCGATCACGGAGATGAAACGACGTGCGGCCGGCGGCAGATCGGCTGCTGAACGACAATGACCGAGCACCGTCTTCCAACCGGGAATGGTCTCGTACACGGGGGTCACTCGCCCGAGGATGTCGCTGCGGTCGGGATAACCCCGATAAGGACGTCCGTCGATTTCGTATCCGATGCACACCTTCACTTCGTCGAAGTCGTCGAGGACGTCGAGTTTGGTGAGAGCCAGTTCGGTCAGGCTGTTGACCCTCGCCGCATGGCGCAGCATCACGCAGTCGACCCAGCCGGTGCGCCGACGACGACCGGTCACGGTTCCGAATTCGTGACCGATGTCCACGAGACGATCACCGATCACATCGGTGAGTTCGGTCGGAAACGGCCCCGACCCGACACGAGTCGTGTATGCCTTCGTGATTCCGACGATGCGATCGATGAGTCGGGGGCCCAAACCGGAACCGGCAACCGCGCCACCGGCCGTGGGGTTGGACGACGTGACGTATGGATACGTGCCGTGGTCGAGATCGAGGAAGGTCGCTTGTGCGCCCTCCAACAAGACGGACTGGCCGGATTCGACGGCGTCGTGGAGCAGATCGATCGTGTTCTCGACATACGGCACCAAGCGGCTCGCGTAGTCAGAGAAGCGGTCGACTACTTCGTCGAGGTCGAGCGGTTCACCGCCGAGGTGGGCGATCAACGCGTTCTGCTCCTTGCCGACGTGCCGTACCACTTCGGCGAAACGCACGGGGTCGAGAACCTCACCGACCCGAATGCCGGTACGACGCGCCTTGTCGGCATAGGCCGGACCGATGCCTTTCAATGTGGTGCCGATCTTTTCGTCGCCGCGAATGGCCTCGGAGATCACGTCGTGCGACTGATGCCACGGGAAGATCAGATGTGCTTGGCTCGACACCCGGAGTTTGCGACACGAGATTCCGCGGCTCTCCAGCCGATCGATCTCGGAGAACAAAGTGGGTAGATCCACCACGACGCCGTTTCCGATCACCGGAGTGACGTGCTCGTAGAACACGCCGGACGGGATCAACTGCAGCGCATACTTTTCGGTACCGACGACGACGGTGTGGCCGGCGTTGTGGCCACCCTGATACCGCGCGACCACCGAATGGTCCTTGGCGAGGAGGTCGATGACTTTGGCCTTGCCCTCGTCGCCCCATTGGGCTCCGATGACGACGGTGACGGGCATGGACTCGCTCCTAACGACGGGGAACGTGCCGAAACACTACTCGCCGCTCGTTCGAAAAGAGAGCCTGGTCCCTTTCGCGTCGATTGACGTTTGATCAGGAGTGCAGGACGATTCGACCGTCCTGGACGTCCACGTTGATCATGCCGTCTTCGGCGACCTTGCCCTCCAAGATCAGCAACGACGCGTTGTCGCCGATCACACGCTGGATCACACGCTTCAATGGTCGGGCTCCGAAGATCGGGTCGTAGCCCTCGTGGGCCAGGGCCTCGTAGGCCTCCGGAGTGACGTTCAAGGTGATTCGGCGAGCGGCCAGCCTCTCGCGGAGTTTGGCCACCTGGATCTCCACGATCCGTGCCAGGTCGCCTTCGGTGAGTGCACCGAAGCGGATGATCTCGTCGATGCGGTTGACGAACTCGGGCTTGAAGTACTCGATCGGCTCCCCCGGCAGGTTCGAGGTCATCACGACGACGACGTTGGTGAAGTCGACCGTGCGGCCCTGACCATCGGTCAGTCGACCATCGTCGAGCACTTGGAGGAGGATGTTGAACACATCCGGATGCGCCTTCTCGATCTCGTCGAGGAGCACGACGCTGTACGGACGTCGGCGAACCGCTTCGGTGAGCTGACCGCCTTCGTCGTAACCGACGTACCCGGGAGGGGCACCGACCAAGCGAGACACCGAGTGCTTCTCCATGTACTCGCCCATGTCGATGCGGACCATGGCGCGTTCGTCGTCGAAGAGAAATTCGGCGACCGCTCTCGCCAGCTCCGTCTTGCCGACGCCCGTCGGGCCGAGGAACAAGAACGAGCCGATCGGTCGGTTCGGATCCGAGAGGCCGGCCCGGCTGCGTCGGATGGCATTGGAAACCGCCACCACCGCTTCGTGCTGGCCGACGACGCGTCGATGGAGCAGGTCCTCGAGGTGAACGAGTTTGGACATCTCGCCTTCCATGAGGCGAGTGACCGGAACCCCTGTCCACTTGCTCACGACTTCGGCGATGTCTTCGGCGTCGACTTCTTCTTTCAACATGCGCTTGGAGCCCTGGAGCTCGTCGAGGTGTCCGGTGACTTCCACGATGCGTCGCTCGAGTTCGGGGATGCTTCCGTACTTCAGCTCCGACGCGGTCTGGTAGTCGCCGGCCTTCTCCGCGTTGTCGGCGGTGACACGGAATTGCTCGAGTTCCTCTTTCAGGCTCCGAATGGCCGTGATGGAATCCTTCTCGGCCTGCCAGTGCTTGCGCATCTCGGCCGAGCTGCCCTGCAGAAGAACGAGTTCGTCGCTGAGCGCAACCAGGCGTTCTTTCGATGCAGTGTCGCTCTCCTTCTCGAGGGCGACCTTCTCGATCTCGAGTTGCATGATGCGTCTTTCGATCACGTCGATCTCGGTGGGCAACGAGTCGATTTCGATGCGCAACTTGCTCGCTGCTTCGTCGACGAGATCGATCGCCTTGTCGGGAAGGAAACGGTTGGTGAGGTAACGGTTCGAGAGAACGGCTGCACTCACGAGCGCCGAGTCCTGAATACGAACGCCGTGATGGACCTCGTAGCGCTCCTTGAGCCCGCGCAGGATGGCGATCGTGTCCTCCACGGTGGGCTCTCCGACGTACACCTGCTGGAACCGTCGCTCGAGTGCCGGATCCTTCTCGACGTACTTGCGATATTCGTCGAGAGTCGTGGCCCCGATCATGCGCAATTCGCCGCGGGCCAACATCGGCTTGATCATGTTGCCGGCGTCCATCGCTCCTTCGGCGCCGCCCGCACCGACGATCGTGTGCAACTCGTCCACGAAAGTGATGACTTCACCGGCCGAGTCGGTGATCTCCTTCAGAACGGCCTTCAAACGTTCCTCGAATTCACCTCGATACTTCGCGCCGGCGAGCATGCTCGCCAGATCGAGCGAGATGAGCCGCTTGTTCTTCAGCCCTTCCGGAACGTCACCGTCGGCGATACGCCGAGCCAGACCCTCCACGATGGCGGTCTTGCCGACACCGGGTTCGCCGATGAGGACCGGATTGTTCTTCGTGCGGCGACTCAGAACCTGGATCACGCGACGGATCTCGTCGTCGCGTCCGATCACCGGGTCGATCTTGCCGTCACGAGCGCGCTTGGTGAGATCCTGCCCGTACTTCTCCAACGCCTGGAACTGATCCTCGGGGTTCTGGCTCGTGACCCGATGGCTTCCCCGGACATCACGTAGCGCTTGCATCAGCTCTTCGCTGCCGACCTTCAGACGTTGGTTCATGGCGAGGAGCAGATGCTCGACCGACAAGAAGTCGTCCTTGAAGTCCTTGCGATACCGCTCGGCATTCTCGAACACGTTGTTGAGTTCGCGGCTCATGCGCGGCTCTTCGCCGCCGTAGGCCTTCGGAAGTTTGGCCACTGCCTCGTCCGCTTGGTTGCGGAGCGACAACTGCGGCAACCCGAGCTTCACCAGAACGGCCGGCACGATGGTGTCCTCTTGCCGGAGGATTGCCGCCATGACATGGTCCGGTGTGAGTTCGGGATTGGAAAGGCTCTTGGCCTGATCGACGGCAGCCGACACCGCCTCTTGAGTCTTCAGAGTCCATTGCTGTGGGTTGATGGCCATGGCGGATCCCTCCTACGTCGTCCGCTCGGTGATGGATGTGATCGGCCCCCCGATGTCCCGACCGTTCGCAACCGACGCCAGCCAATGCCGGGCCGCGTCCGAAAGGTCGGAGATCTTCTTGTAGTCCGCGACGTCGTCAGGAAGGTTGGCGAGCGCGTCGGCCAGACGTGCCGCGTCCTCCGGACGTTCGGCCAAGTGGCTGAGCGGACGGATGTACGTACGAATCGTGAACAAGATGCCGTTGGTGCCGGAGAACCGACGGAGCGTTTCGCGCTCGACTCGCAAGAAGAGTCGGTCGGCGGTGTTCGGGTCTCCAACTTCTGGAATCGGTGGCGGAACCGAGGCCGTGCCATCGAGCGGCTGATACAGATCGTCGGTGTCGAGGACTCCCCATCCGAGACGCCAGTACGGCTTGTCGTCCGATAGGCGAGCGAAGAAGTCGTCGATCGGTCGTTCGAGCTGCTCGTTCAGACGCGACACCGGTGCGTGGACTTCGGCCATGGTCCGACCGAGCTTCGACGTGAGGTCCCAGCGGTTCGGGAAGCACACGCTGCCGCCGCCGAACACGAGCCGCCCGTCTCTCTCGACGAGCAGCGCGAGATCTTCCTGCACGAGCCGTCCCGCAATGGCCAGTGGGTGTTCGGACCACACGCCACTCGAATCCGGTGCCATGGGGAACGATTCGTCACGATGGAGATTGACGACGCGATCACCGCGCTTTTCGAACCACTCGGGCCACTGTGAAACCAGATGATCGACGATCTCCAAGAGCACGACGGCCGATTCGGTTTCCACCCCGGGCATGACGGCAACCGCGGTGTCGTAATGCTGATCGAGGACCCACGACTTGCGATCCATTTCGTGGTCGTAGTCGTGACCGATCTGGATCCAGTCGTCGAGATCGAGCGGACGCAGGGCCAAACGCCAACGGAACGAACCGGCCACATACGGCTGATAGTCGGGTGCGGCGCGACGGATGTCAGTCACGACGCTCACCTCGCTTGCGCAAAACCGGAGACACCTGACCGAACACGGCGACCGATTGTCGAAGAGGTACGAGCCCACCGGCACCGGAACTGCCGGACTGCGCATCGATGGCCGAGATCGCCTGCGCAGCAAGGAGTCGGAGTCGGTCGACCTCGTCTCGGAGGCGGGCGACTTCGGCTTCGAGTTCCATGATCCGACGAATCCCCTCGACGTTCATCCCGGCCGCCGTGAGATCGGCGATGCGTCGGAGTCGTGAGATGTCGGCATCGGTGTAACGACGATCACCGCCCCGGGTGCGCGCCGGTTGCAACAAACCGCGGCGCTCGTAGATGCGCAGGGTCTGGGGATGCATGCCGGCGAGTTCGGCGGCCACCGAGATCACGTACACGGCCTGGTCGCGGTTCGTCATGCCGCACCGCCGCCAGTGGGTCGCTTCCATTTGTGCCGCGGTTCGGAGTTCGAGATCGCTCCGAGCTTCTCGATCAGTGCACGCTCCTCATCCGACAACGACGTCGGAACAAGCACGTCGACCGTCACGATGAGATCACCTTGGTTCTTCTGCGTGGCGATTCCTCGCCCCTTCACGCGATAACGCGCACCGCTTTGAGTGCCGGGTTTGATCCGCAAGGTGACCGTGTCGCCAGTGATCGTGGGAACTTCGATGTCGGCACCGAGGGCCGCTTCGGCGAACGTGACCGGAACGCGCACCGTGAGGTTCTCGTTGTCCCGCCCGAAGAACTCGTGACCCGCCACATGGCAGACGATGAAG
>JBEGQB010000087.1:0-7419 GCA_041181165.1 Actinomycetota bacterium | reverse complement strand
AGCCTCACCCTGGCGTTTCCGCGAAGTCCGATGCTCCTCGCTCTCCAGGCCTGGGATCTCGCCGCCGCGAGTGGCGGACGATTCGATCTCGGTCTCGGATCGCAGATTCGTCCGAACATCGAAGGGCGCTTCGGAATCCGTTGGTCGTCACCGATCCAGTGGATGTCCGACTACGTGACGAGTGTCCGGGCGATCTGGAAAACCTTCGCGACCGGTGAGCCTCTTCGGGTCGCCACGGAGAGCTATCGCTTCGACCGCCTGCAGCCATTCTTCAATCCAGGACCTCTCGTCGTGCGTCCTCCGCGCATCTGGCTCGGCGGCGTCAACCGGCGGGCCATCGAACTCGCGGCGCAGAGCGCCGACGGACTCGTGACTCACCCGACCAATTCACATCCGAGATTTCTCGACGAATGCGTCAATCCAGTTCTTCCTCCCGAGGTCGAAGTTTCGACGGCCATTCCGGTGATCACCGGTCGAACGGACGACGACCTCGTGCACAGTCGTGCCTCTCAACGAGCAGTCCTCGCCTTCTTGTACTCGACCCCGGCTTACCGTCGAACCCTCGAACTCTTCGGTTGGGCCGAACTCGGAAGTCAGTTGCAGCACTTGACTCGAGACGGTCGATGGAACGATCTGGCCGACGTGCTGAGCGACGACGTGATGAATGCTCTCGCACCGAGTGCCACCTACGAGGAGTTGCCCCGCGTCTTGGACGAGTGGTTCGCCGGTCGAACGAACGGGATCCTGTTACAGCCACCGGCCGATTCCATCGATGACAGCCACTTTTCCCGAGTCATCGAACAAATACGGCAGATACCGCCTCGGGTTCAAACGAGTGCGTCGAGATAGGACTTGAGCGCTTCGGCATCGAGACTCCCCTGGAAACGTGTCAACGTTCCGTCACTGGCCAGAAAGACCCACGCCGGCTGATACGGCACGCCGTACTCGGCGAAAATCTCACCTGGCCGGTCGACCACCGAAGGAAACGTGAGCTCATGCCGCTCCACGAAGGCGCGCATCGATTCATCGGTACCCGCCCACGCGACTCCATAGAAGTCGATGCGGTCACCGTAAGAGAGAAATGCCTCCTCGACCGAGGGGGCTTCAGCGTTGCACTGACCTCAACCGGGCGCCCAGAACCACAACACCGTTGGCCGATCCGACTCCACGAGGTCGGGCAATTCGGTGACGAGTGCGACGTCTCCGCTGATCGTTCCCGACGCTTCCGCATTGGGGCCATCCGAACCACAGGCGACCAGTGAAAGCAGACCGAGCGCAACGAGAAGGATCCGACGCACAGCCGACAAACTACCCACCACGACTCGCGTTGGTCACGATGGCCACCCCGACGAGAATGATGGGGAGAGCCACCGCCATGTTGACCGACAGTGATTCGTTGGAGAACAGAACTCCCAGCAAGACGGCGATCGCCGGGTTGACGTACGCGTAGCTCATCGCCAATGGACCGCGCACGTTGGCGATCAGGTAGGTGAATGCGCTGAAGGCGACGATCGAGCCGAACACCACGAGATACGCAACACCGAGTGCACTCTTCAGACTCGGAACATCGATCTCTTCCGATCGCACCATCGACAGCAACATGTAGCCAACCGCCGCCGCGGCCATCTCGATTCCCGTCGTCATCGGACCATCCGGCATCGAGATACGGCGACTGAGCGCCGATCCGAAACTCCAATTCACACAGGCGATGAATACGAGCGAGACGCCCGACCACGATCCGGAGAGGCCTTTGTCGGACATCAATACCGCCACCCCGACCAGACCGATGAGCATTCCGAGCCACTCGATCCGACGAGGCCATGTTTTCCAGATGCCTCCCCAGAGTGACATGAGCATCGGCTGGATAGCGATGATGGTGGCGACGAGTCCGGTGTCGACCCCTCGATCCTCGGCCAACGTGACGAGCCCCAGGCCTCCGATCAGGAGGAGGAGTCCGACGACCGAGGCGTTTCGGATCTGGGTTGCCGTCGGCCACGGGACCTTGCGCCACTTCAGATATCCGAGGACTGCCAGTGAACCGATGACGAATCGGGTTCCCTGCATGAAGAAGGGCGGCATGGTCTCCAAGCCGATCTTGATGGCGAGATAGGTCGATCCCCAGATCACGTAGACGGCGGTGAGCGCAGCAACGACCGACTTGTCACGAACGGGGGGCACGCCCCCATTCTCGTCTGCGAAGCGCCGATACCGTGTATTCCGTGAGCGAGCTCTGTGTTCTCGGTGACTTCGCGTGGGACGTTCTGATCCGCACGAACTCCGAGTTGCTGCACGGTGGAGACACCTTCGGTGAAGTGATGCTCACACCAGGGGGCAGCGCCGCCAATGTGGCCGTCTGGGCACGACGCAACGGAACGGCCACGTCTTTCGTCGGCAAGATCGGTCGTGATCGATTCGGGCAACTCGCCGAAGAGGACCTCGCTCGAGAACGAGTCGAGGCCCGTCTGGTCGAGACCGAAGCGCACTCCACCGGATCAGTGGCCGTCTTCGTCGATCACACTGGTCAGCGCTCGATGGTCTCGGGTCACGGCGCCGACTTCTATCTCATGCCGTCGGAGTTGCCGAGCGAGATCATTTCCGCCTGCCGACACCTCCATCTGACCGCATGGTCGTTCTTCACCGATCCCCCGCGCTCGGCGGCTCGACGCGCGGCGCGGATCGCTCGCGAATCCGGCGCGACCGTCTCGTTCGATCCGGCGTCGTTTCAAATGATCCAAGAGATGGGCATCGAATCGTTCCTCTCCACCTGTCGTGATCTCGACATCGACATCCTTCTGCCGAACAAAGAAGAGGGTCGTGTCCTCACCGGCGAAGACGATCCGCTGGCCATCGCAGAAAACCTGACCAAGATGTTCCCCGGAGCCTTGATCGTTCTCAAACTCGACGCCGACGGAGCACTCGTCCACGGAACCAACGGAACGGTTCACATCCCGCCGGCCACCAATCGCCTCGTCGACGCGACCGGCGCCGGGGATTCCTTTGCCGGCGCATTTCTTGCTCATTATCTGCGCCATGGCTCCGAGGTCGAAGCGGCGCGACACGCAACGCGCGTCTCGGCCTGGGTGATCGAACACATCGGTGCTCGCCCCACGCCCGATGCTCGCCTCGCCGGCATCATGGCGCGACTGACAGAGTGAAGCGATGAGCCGCGTCCGTCACGTCGTCCTGTTTCGATGGAAGCCCGAGGTGACCCCCGAGCACATCGTCGCCACCGGACGCGCGCTGGCCGACCTACCAAGGCTCATTCCCGAGATCGCGTCGTATTCGTTCGGGCCGAATCTCGGGATCAATCCGGGCACCTACGACTTCGCGGTCGTGGCCGAATTCACCGACGACACGAACTACCTCGTCTACCGGGACCACCCCGACCACAAAGCGTTCATCGCGAAGTACACCGCGGATTTCGTGAGTGAGCGCGCCGCCATCCAGTTCTCGATCGACTGACCGTCCGACTCAGCAGCCAGGAGGATCCATGGATCTCGGAATCAAGGGCCGTCGCGCCGTCGTCACCGGCGCTTCGAGCGGACTCGGGCTGGCAACTGCGCGTGCCCTGGCCGATGCGGGCGTGGAAGTCGTCATCGCCTCCCGTTCGATGGAGAAGCTGACAAGAGCGCTCGACTCATTGCCGGCTTCGGCCTCGGCGATTGCGGCCGATGTGAGCGATCCCGCCGATGTTCAGCGCCTCATCGACGAGGCGACTGGTCGGCTGGGCTCGATCGACATCCTCATCGCCAACGCCGGGGGCCCGCCGCCGGGGAACTTCGCCTCCACCCCGCTCGCGTCCTACGACATCGCCCTCAAGTTGAACCTCGTCTCCACGGTGGCGATGTGCCAAGCCGTCGTGCCGGGCATGCAAGATCGTGGATGGGGGCGGATCGTGGCGATCACCTCGTCCTCGGTACGCGAACCGATCGATCGGCTCATCTTGTCCAACACCGCCCGCGCTGGGCTCACCGGTTTCCTGAAGACGCTGTCCCGCGAAGTCGCCAAGGACGGCATCACCGTCAATTCGCTACAGCCCGGCTTGCATGCGACCGATCGTCTGGCCCAGCTCTATGGAGATCTCACCGAAGTTGCCCGCTCGATTCCGACCGGCACGATCGGCGACCCGGAGGACTTCGGTCATGTTGCGGCCTTCGTGTGCTCGGAGCATGCCAAGTTCATCACTGGGGCGGCTATACCCCTTGATGGCGGTGCTCTCCACGGGCTGCAGTAGTCACCGTCCGGACAACTTCGTCGGCTGGAGCACCCGGACCGAGAACGGCGGCGATTCCAGCCGCAAGAAGTTCCTCGGTGTCCTGATTGGGAACGATGCCACCGAGCACCACCGGGATATCGGCCCCACGGGCGCGCACGGCTTGCACGACGAGCGGAGCGAGTGTCATGTGGGCTCCCGACAGCATCGACAGACCAATGACGTCGACGTCTTCATCCACCGCTGCCGCAGCGACGGTCTCGGGGGTCTGGAAGAGTCCCGTGTAGATCACCTCGATCCCGGCGTCGCGGAGCAGACGGGCAACGACTTTCACCCCGCGGTCGTGTCCGTCGAGTCCGACCTTGGCGACGAGAACTCGTAACGCGGCCATCAGATCGTCGGTACCTCGACGTGGCGACCGAAGACACCGGCCATGGTGTTCATCATCTCGCCCACGGTCGCATAGGCCAACGACGCGTCGATCAGCGCCGGCATGAGGTTGACCTCCGGATCGACGGCATCCTTGGCCAGGCGATCGAGTGCGTCGAGAACGGCGGCCTCGTTGCGTTCACCCTTCACGGTCGACAGTCGCTCGCGCTGCTTGCGCTCGTCCTCGTTGGTGATCTTCAGGATCTCGAGGTTGTCTTCCTCATTGCCTTCGAGGAAGCGATTCACACCGACGATGACCCGCTCACCTCGATTGAAGGCCCGCTCGAGTTCGTACGCCGAATCGGCGATCCGGCCCTGGAACCAGTTCTCTTCGATTCCGGTGATGCATCCTTCGAGCATCGAGCCACGACCCATCTCGTCGATCCGAGCGAAGATCTCCTCGGCTCGCCGCTCCATCTCATCGGTGAGCGCCTCGACGAAATGCGACCCTCCGAGCGGATCGGCCACGTGGGCGACGTTCGTCTCGTAGGCGATCACCTGCTGTGTTCGCAACGCCAGACGAGCGGCCTTCTCGGTCGGGAGAGCGAGCGCCTCGTCCATCGAGTTCGTGTGGAGCGACTGCGTTCCACCCAACACCCCGGCCAGAGCCTCGATCGCGGTACGGATCAAGTTGACCTCGGGCTGTTGCGCAGTCAGGGAGACGCCGGCTGTCTGCGTATGGAACCTCAACTGCATCGAGCGCTCGTTCGTCGCGCCGTAGCGATCCTTCATCCATCGGGCCCAGATACGTCGGGCAGCGCGGTACTTGGCGATTTCCTCGAAGAAGTCGATGTGGGCGTTGAAGAAGAACGAGAGTCGTGGGGCGAACGCATCGACGGGCAAGCCGGCCTGACGTGCGAGCTCCACGTAGGCAAAACCGTTGCCGAGCGTGAATGCGAGTTCTTCGGCCGCCGTGGATCCCGCTTCGCGGATGTGATACCCGGAAATGGAAATCGAGTGCCAACGAGGCATCTCGGCGGCGGTGAATGCCACGGTGTCGCGGACGAGGCGCATCGACTGGCGGGGCGGAAAGACGAACTCCTTCTGCGCCTGGTACTCCTTCAATATGTCGTTCTGAAGGGTTCCACCGAGACGGGCCCGAGGAACACCGGCGGTCTCGGCTTGCGCCACGAACATCGCGAGCAGAACCGCGGCGGGCGAATTGATGGTCATCGAAGTCGTGATGTTGCCGAGGTCGATGTCGGCGAAGAGGTCGCGCATGTCAGCGAGGGTGTCGATGGCCACGCCGCAGCGACCGACTTCACCGAGTGCCATCGGGTCGTCCGAGTCGAGCCCGAGAAGAGTCGGCATGTCGAACGCGGTCGACAGACCGTCTCCGCCGGCCTTGATGATCTCCTTGAATCGAACATTGGTGTCGAGGGCGGTGCCGAACCCGGCGAACATGCGCATCGTCCAGAGCTTGGATCGATACATGGAGGCGTACGGTCCGCGCGTGTACGGGTAGAGGCCCGGGAACTCCCCGTCGTCCGGCCCGTAAACCGGCTCGAGAGGAATCCCCGACATCGTCTGGAAACCCTCACCGCGCAAGCGGGACTCTTCGAATGCCTTCTGCCATTGCTCGCGGCGATTGGTCACGCCGCCATTGTTGTCCCTACTCATCGGGAACCTCCACCCGTGCTCGTTCGCTCATCGGCCGGAAGGGAGCATTCGGCGGTCCCGCCCGGGAGTCGGTGTCGGTTTCGTGCCACCCATGAATAGACGCGTCCGGCCACCCACGACACCCCGGGAAGCAGAAGAAGCCGACCGAGAACCGACCAACCCTTGCCGCCATAGATCAGGGTCCGAGCGACCGCCACATGACCCGATGCGCGGCGGCCGTCGACACCGACCCATTGCACGGCGGCTTCGCACTCCTCTTGCGAGAGGCCGACTCGCGCCAAATCAATGCGCTGCCAAGGTTCCACATCCGGGTGTCGTTGGATCCGACGCTCGAGAACACGGACACTCCGAGTGCAGAACGCGCAGTCTCCGTCGAAGACCAGGAGGGGTCGGGGCGAGTCCACCACGACAGTGTGCCAGCGATCAGCCAGGAGTCCGACCGAGTACCGGCTGGGCCGCCCGGAGCCGGTGGTCGAATCCGTCCTCGAAAGGCAGCCAACCCTGGCGGTCGGGCCACATCAGTTGGACGATCGAGAACGTCCCTCGATGCCAGGCGCGTCCGGTCGCGAAGAAACCTTCGCTCCCTGCGTCGTCGATGGTTGCGAAAACACAACGCAGGTCGTTGTCGAGGAGGCCGACAACCGGCACATCGAACGGAATCGTCACTCCGGCCTCGAGTTGCTGCGCAACGAGATCGAGGATCCCTTTCGACGCCACGGGTGTGAGACCGAAGATCACGACCTCGGGGAAACCGAACCGTTCGGGGAAGCCGATGGTGTACACGAAACCAGGTGACGGGCGATCGGTCGAAACATCGGCAGGCACCGGTTCGATCGCCCAACCGTTGGTCTCGATCATCCACTCGATCTTCTCGGCGTGTGGAATCTTGAAATCTGGGAGATCACCGTTCGCCACGGAGCAAGTGTCCCACAACACGACGGCTTCCTCGTCGTCTCACCTAGGGTGACGTCGGTGATTCGGTTCCTCGTACGACCTCGCTGGATCGCATTTCACGTCGCCTGCGTTGCGTTCGTCGTGCTGATGGCGAACCTCTCGGCCTGGCAATTCCACCGCCTGTCGGAACGCCGGGACTTCAATGCTGAGGTTCGCGAGCGATCCATTGAACCGACCACTGACATCGAAGATTTCGACCTGAG
>JBEGQB010000086.1:0-7478 GCA_041181165.1 Actinomycetota bacterium | reverse complement strand
CAGCAATGGTCACACCAGCGATTCCGCCACCTCGTCCTGACGGGGTCAGGGATAGCGTGATTTCACCATGTCGCTCGAGAACCTTCGTCAACCGGCCGACCTCCGCGGCAAGTCGTACGCAGAGTTGGCCGAACTTTCGGGCGAGATCCGCGACTTCATCGTTCGAGCGGTGGCCGACAACGGTGGTCACCTCGGGTCGAACCTCGGCGCCGTCGAACTGACGCTCGCGCTTCACCGAGTTTTCGACTCGCCACGGGACGCGATTCTCTGGGACACCGGCCACCAGTCATACGTGCACAAGATCGTCACCGGTCGCGCCGCCGGTTTCCAGGCGCTGCGCCAGGCCGAGGGATTGTCCGGCTATCCGAGTCGAGAAGAGAGTCAGCACGACTACATCGAGAACAGTCATGCCTCCACGGTGTTGTCGTACGCGTACGGACTCGCAGTGGCCCGCGACGCCGGTGCCGACACTCACCGTCACATCGTTGCGGTGATCGGCGACGGTTCGATGACCGGAGGCATGGCCTACGAAGCCCTCAACAACCTCGGTCATTCCCGTCGGCGGGTCATCATCGTTCTCAACGACAACGGGCGCAGTTACGCGCCGACGATCTCGAATCTCACCCATCAGGGATCGACATCGATCGAGTCGCCGACCGGTGCACTCGAACGCCCCGCCCTCCCCGACCGCATCACCGAGAAGTTGTCGCTCGGTCTCACGCGGATTCGAATGAACCCGACCTATGTTCAGCGACAGCGTCGCATCGAGGCCTGGTTGCAGAACCTGCCAGTCGTCGGACAACAAGCCGAAAAGGGCGTCGAGGCGGTGAAGGCCGCGGTGCGAGAGTTCCTCCAACCGCCGTCGTTCTTCGAGGCCCTCGGCGTCCGATACATCGGTCCCATCGACGGTCACGACATCCGTGAACTCGAAGTCGCCTTCCGAAACGCAGAGGACCTCTCGGCCGAGGGCCCGATCGTCGTGCACGTCCTCACTCAAAAGGGCAAGGGTTACCCACCGGCCGAGGACGACGACGAGAAGCATCTTCACGACACGCCGGTGTTCGACCCGATGGTCGGTCCGCCGAAGGCGATGCCGACCGGGTACACCCAAGCCTTCGCCGAATCGATCCTGAAGGAAGCCGAAAGTGATTCGCGAATCGTGGCCATCACCGCGGCGATGCCCGGTCCCACCGGCTTGATCCCGTTCCAGTCACGCTTTCCTGATCGCTTCTTCGACGTCGGCATCGCCGAACAACACGCGGTCACTGGCGCCGCCGGTATGGCGATGGGTGGACTGCGTCCCGTCGTCGCGCTGTATTCCACGTTCCTCAGTCGGGCATGGGATCAGGTCGTCTACGACGTCGCCCTTCATCGCTTGCCGGTGATCTTTTGTCTCGACCGAGCCGGCATCACCGGCGACGACGGTCCGAGTCACCATGGCATCTACGACATGGCCCTCTTGTCGAAAGTCCCCGGACTGCGAGTGCTCGCACCATCGAGTGCCCAAGAACTCCAGCAGATGTTGCACGATGCGGTGTCGCTGGCCGACTCCGGACCAGTGGCGATCCGTTACCCGAAGGGCGCCGCCCGGCAGGTCTCCGAATCCGAGGTCGGACACGGACTCAATGCACGTCTCGTCCGGGCGGGCTCGACCGACGTCGCCATCCTCGCCGTAGGAAAGATGGTCGGCGTCGCACTGAAAGCCGCCGATCTCCTTTCCGCCAAGGGAACCGAAGCCACGGTGTGGGACGTGCGTTCGTGTTCACCCCTCGATCCGCTGATGTGCGACGACGCTTCCCGACACCAACTGGTGATCACCGTCGAGGACGGCATCCGCGAAGGTGGGATCGGCATGTCGATCGCCGCCGAGATCGCCGCCCGCGGCACCGACACGCGCGTCGAGATCCTCGGCGTGCCCACCAAGTTCCTGCCCCACGCGAAGCCCGACCGACTGCTCGCCCAGATCGGCCTCGACGCCGAGGGCATTGCGGCCGTCGCGAGCGAGCGATGACGTCCCTCGACCGACTCTCGTCCGAACTCGAACTGGCGCTCTCGATCGCCGACGTCGCCGACCACATCACCCAACCCGCCTTCGAGGGTCGTTCTTTCACCACCGAACGCAAACACGATCTTTCCGAAGTCACCGAGATCGATCGGGGCACCGAGAAGGCCATCGTTTCGACACTCACTGAGGCTCGACCGCAACATTCCGTTTTCGGTGAAGAGTTCGGTGTGGTGGGCGACGAGACCTCGGATTGGCAGTGGGTGATCGATCCGATCGACGGCACCTCCAACTTCGTGCGTGGCGTGCCGATTTGGGCGACGCTGATCGCCCTCGTCCATCGGCACGAAGGTCCGGTCATGGGCGTGGTATCGGCACCATCGCTCGGGCGTCGGTGGTGGTCGGCACGTGGCAGTGGCGCCTTCGCCGATGGCCGGGGCATGCGAGTCAGCAACACCTCCTCGATCGATCAGGCACAGGTGAGCGTGACCTTCAACAGCGGATGGGAGCGCCTCGGTCTCACCGATCGTCTCGTCCAACTGCAGCACGATTCGTATCGCTCGCGCGGCTACGGCGACTTCTGGCAACACATGCTCGTTGCCGAGGGTGCAGTCGACATCGCCATCGATGCCGTCGGTCTCGCTCCCTACGACAACGCCGCGGTGCAGGCGGTCGTCGAGGAAGCCGGCGGTCGGCACACCGATCGCTCGGGGACCCGCGACTACACGAGCAATACGGCGATCTCCTCCAACGGCATCCTGCACGACGAGGTCATCCGACGGCTCTGTTAGCGTTCGCGCCAGCGGTCGAACCATGAGCGAACTCGTCATCACCAATGCCCATCTCGTCGATGGCTCGGGCGCAGTGGCGCGCCGAGCCGACATCGCGATCGACGGCGGCCTCATCACCGATGTCGCCGATGCCGGTTCGATCAGCACCGCTCACGCACATCGCGTCCTCGACGCCGACGACCTCCTGGTGACGCCCGGTTTCGTCGATGTTCACACGCATTACGACGCTCAGGTCTCGTGGGATCCGTGGCTGACCCCGAGTTCGTGGCACGGCGTCACGACTGCGGTGATGGGCAACTGCGGTGTCGGCTTCGCCCCCGCGCACCCCGATCGACACCACTGGCTGATCGAACTGATGGAAGGTGTGGAGGACATCCCTGGTTCGGCGATGACCGATGGGATCGACTGGCAGTGGGAGAGCTTCCCCGAATATCTCGATGCCATCGAACGCCGCAACTACGCCATCGATGTCGGTACTCAAATCGCTCATGGTCCGCTCCGCGCCTATGTGATGGGACAACGCGGAGCCGACAACGAGCCGGCCGATGAATCCGATCGGAACCGAATGGCCCAACTCGTCGAGGACGCACTTCGTCACGGTGCCCTCGGCTTCTCCACCAGTCGTACCCCTCTGCACAAATCGAAGAGTGGCGAACTCGTTCCGGGCACCATGGTCGAGGCCGAAGAACTCTTCGCCATCGCCGGGGCCATGGCCCGCGTCGGGCATGGGAACTTCCAGTTCTCACCCGAACACGTGCGGGTCCCATCCGAAGAGTGGATCTGGATGCGCGAGTTGGCCCGACGAACGGGCCGTCCGGTCAGCGTGAACCTGAGCCAGACCGATCAGTCACCGGATCTCTGGCGTTCCGTCCTGCGTCTGCTCACCGAGGCACACGCCGACGGAATTCCCATCTACACGCAGGTCGCCGGTCGATCGATCGGGATCATGTACTGCCTGCACGGAAGCGTTCACCCCCTCCTCTTCCATCCGGCGTATGCCGAGGTTCAGCACTTGCCGATGCGCGAACGGCTCCAAGCACTCGGCGACCCCGAACGGCGTCGGCGAATCGTGGAGGAAGTGCCCGACGACGGAGGGCTCTTCCACCGAATCGTGATCGAGAAGGCCGACGGCATGTGGCTCGTCGACGGAGCCGACATCGACTACGAACCACACCGCGACGAATCGGTGGCTGCGCTCGCTCACCGAAGTGGGCGGCCAATTGCCGAGATCATCCTCGATCAACTGGTCTCCAACGACGGCCACGGAATGATCTATGCACCGTTCTTCAATTATTCGTATGGCGATCTCTCGATGACGTACGAGGCCCACCTGCACCCCCACACGCGGATGGGTTTGTCGGATGCCGGTGCCCATTGCGGCGCAATCTGCGACGGCGGAATGCCGACGTTCATGCTCACCCACTGGACACGCGATCGCCGCCGCGGTCCGCGCCTCCCGCTCGAATTCGTCGTCCACCGTCAGACCCGACAGACCGCCGAGTTCTACGGCTTACGGGACCGCGGGCTCGTGGCTCCCGGATTCCGAGCCGACATCAACGTGATCGACTACGAGAATCTCGGATTCGAAGTGCCTCACATGGCATTCGATCTTCCGGCCAATGGCCGACGACTCGTGCAGCGCGGGCGCGGCTACCGCGCAACGTTCGTACGAGGTGTGCAGACAGTCGACGACGATGAGTTCACCGGAGAACTCCCGGGCCGACTCGTGCGTGGTCCGCAGCGAGCGCAGCGCTGAACCTCAGCGGTAGTAGGGGTTCTCACCTGACGTGTGATCGGTGAGGTCGCGAACCCGAACGATCGCGGGAACCTTTTCGACCACAGTGGTCTGCACGCCCTCGAGCATCGTCATCCGGCTCATCGAACATCCATGGCAGCCACCGCCCATCGTGAGAAACGCGGTGCCTTCGTTGTCGTGCCCGACGAAGGTGACGAATCCGCCATGAGCAGCCAGAGCAGGATTGACCTCACCGGCGATGATCGCCTCGATTTCGGCCGAGAGTTCGTCACCCGACACCAAGCCGTCGACCTTCGGAGCCTGCGGACGATTTGGATTGCGGATCACGAGTCCGGCGGCGGCCGTGAAGTCGAGAACGGCGCCCTGCAGCAACTCGACGTCCTTGGCCGGCACGATGACTTTCAGGCCGTCATGGGTGCGCACTTCGTCGGTGAAGGCAGCCTTGCGGAACTCGTCCAGCGAAAGGTCGTACTTGAACTCCTCGCCGGGTCCGCTGACGATCTCCAAGCGAAGACCGAGCGCCGCCGCGTCTTCCTCGGCATCACGAAGTTTGATCAGCTCGGCGTGGGCGTCCTCGGTGATCGAAATGATCGGTTCCGAACCCGCGGTTCCGGCTGACGGAGCCAGGGGCGATGCGATGGGGCTCTGCTGAGGGGTCACATCGGCGAGGCTACCGGCGTCCTTGGCCGCCGTCCCGACGCAAAGACCTCAGCGCGGCCCGCCTCCGTCACACTCGATCCTTTGACCCGTCACATATGACGCGCCTTCACTGCACAGCCAGAGAACCACATTGGCCACATCGAGCGGCTGACACACTCGACCGAACGGCGACGTCTGGTCGAGGCTGCGGAGATCCTGCATGTCACGCTGTCCGGTCATGGCTCGGGCCAACCGCACGCCCATGTCGGTCTCGACCAGACCCGGAGCCACGACGTTGACATGGATGCCGTGCTGGCGTTCTTCCTTGGCGAGAGTGAGAGCCAGAGCCTCCATCGCCGCCTTCCCCATGTTGTACGGCGCTCCGTTGGCGCCCATGTGCGAAGTGGCCACCGACGAAACCATCACGATGTCGCCGCGGGGGCGAGTCCGCATCGAGGGCAGAACTCCACGCGCCATGTAGTGCGGACCGAGTGCGTGGACACCGATCACATTTGCGAGTTCGGCGGGCTCGGTGAGCGCCACCGGCATCCCTTTCGACGCCACTCCGGCATTGCAGACGAGAATGTCGACGTAACCGAAGTCGGCCACCACCGCGTCCACCATGTGAGCGACGGCCTCCGGATCGGCCACCGATGCTTCGTACGCCTTGGCCCGTCCACCGCGTGCGTTGATCGACTCCACCAGTTCGAAGGCCGCGTCTCGATCGCGTCGATAGTTGACCGCGATCGCCGCACCGTGTTCCGCCAGGAGTTCGCAGATGCCTCGACCGATTCCCCGGCCACCACCCGACACCAGTGCCACCCGTCCACTCAATTGACCCGACACGGTTCCCCCTCTCGTCTCGAAGAACGGTAGCGTCGAGGTCAGTGGGGAGCTCGCACGATCGGCGGGCTGAGAGGGTGGACGCTTCCACCGACCCGAGAACCTGATCTGGGTAATGCCAGCGGAGGGAACGTGATGAGACGACATGTTCTGTTGGTGGCCGGTGGAGATCCGCCGCGCTCGGAGACACTCGGTGCGATTCGCGACGTTGATCTCGTCATCTGTGCCGACTCGGGGCTCGACCACGCCCTTGCACTCGGTCTGGTTCCGCACGTCGTGATCGGCGACATGGATTCGGTCGATCCGACTTCTCTCGACGAGGCACGTCGCCTCGGGATTTCCATCGTCGTGGCGTCACCCGACAAGGACGTGACCGACACCGAACTCGCCATTGCGCACGCCGTCGGAGCCGACGCCCGATCTCTGACCGTCTTGGCCGGTGGTGATCGGATCGATCACGTTCTCGGGATCCTCGCCGCCGTCGCCCACTCGGACCTCTCGAGTCTCGACAACGTCACCGTTCATCTCGGTGTGGACGTCATGCACATCGTGCACGGTGGTCGATCCGTGTCGCTGTTGCTCGAGATCGGAACGACTCTCAGCCTTCTCCCGCTCGCCGGGGACGCCCACGGGGTGACGACTTCCGGGCTGCGATGGGCGCTCACCAACGAGACTCTGCACGGTTCGACGGCCCGCGGAGTGAGCAATTTGACGAGCCACGACACCGTCAGCGTGAGCGTCGAAGCCGGCGTCCTCGCCGTCGTCGTTCCCCACCGTTTCATCGACGAAGGACAACCATGACCAATCGAATCTTCTCCCGACTTCGTATCGGAGCAGTCGTTGCACTCATGGGTTCCGTCGTTCTGGTCGCCTGCGGTTCCGATGAATCCTCGGTGGATTCGCTGACGATCATCGCCTACGACTCGTTCACGCCGCCCGAGGGTGCATTCGACGAATTCACCCGTCGCACGGGAATAGAAGTCGAGATCGCGTTGGCCGGGGACACCGGAGAGATGGTCGCCAAGGCCGCACTCACCGCCGGCAACCCCGAAGGTGACGTGATTTGGGGCGTCGACAACACACTTCTGTCCCGAGCCGTCACGGCTCAGGTTTTCGACCCCTACGTCTCGGATGCAGCACCGATCGATGTCGATCTCATCTCGTCGAGCGCCGGAGTCGCCACGCCCGTCGACTTCGGCGACGTGTGCGTCAATTACGACATCGCTGCACTCGACGCGCTCGGTATCACTCCTCCGCGAACCTGGGCCGAACTGACCGACCCCGCATACGCAGATCTGCTCGTGACCCCCAGTGCATCGGCGTCATCCGTGGGACTCGCCTTCTTGCTCGCCTCGATCGCCGAGTTCGGCGACGATGAATGGTCCGCGTTCTGGACCGAGCTGATGGACAACGGCGCGCTCGTCGTCGACGGTTGGACCGAGGCGTA
>JBEGQB010000085.1:0-7492 GCA_041181165.1 Actinomycetota bacterium | reverse complement strand
TCGATGGGCCTCACAAGGATCTGCGTCGAGCCCGAGGCGCCGCGATCAACATCGTGCCCACGAGCACCGGAGCCGCCCGAGCGACGAGTCTCGTGCTCGCAAGCATGAAGGGAAAACTCGACGGCACCTCTCTGCGCGTTCCGGTGCCGACCGGGTCGATCGTCGACTTCACCGCGAATTTGAAGAAGTCCGCTTCGGTGGAAGAGATCAATGCAGCGTTCAAGAAAGCAGCGGCTTCGGGGCCACTGAAGGGCATCCTCCGATACACCGAAGACCCAATCGTCTCGAGTGACATCGTCACCGATCCTCACAGCAGCATCTTCGATGCCGGTTTGACGGCGAGCATGGGCAAAATGGTCAAGGTTCTGGCGTGGTACGACAACGAATGGGGCTACAGCAACCGGCTGGTCGACACCACGCTGTACGCCGGTGGCAAGGTCCCGAAGCGCAAGAAGCGCTGATCCATGCAAGGTGGACTGCCCGAACTCGAAGATCTCGGTGACGTGCGTGGCAAGCGCGTGCTCGTTCGAACCGATTTCAACGTTCCGATGGAGGACGACGGGCAAGGAGGGCGTCGCATCACCGATGACTTCCGTATTCGTGCGGCATTGCCGACGATCGAGTGGTTGAAGGCTCGTGGAGCAGTTGTCGTCTGCGCTAGCCACCTCGGTCGCCCCAAGGGAGCTCCCGAACCGAAGTATTCGATGGATCCGGTTGCGGCTCGTCTGGGTGAACTGGCACCCGGCGTGGAACTCCTCGAAAACCTCCGTTTCGATCAGGGAGAAGAGGGCAATTCGGACGAATTCGTAGGGGCCCTGATCGAAGGAATCGACATGTACGTCGATGACGCCTTCGGCGCCGCTCATCGGGCGCATGGATCGATCGTTGGTCCGCCCAAGACCCTGCCTTCGGCAATGGGCCGCTTGCTGGCCAAGGAGGTCGAGGTCCTTCTGTCCTTGCGAAACAGGCCGCGACATCCATTTGTTGCCGTGCTCGGTGGCTCGAAGATCTCCGACAAGTTGGGAGTTGTCGAGGCGTTACTGGACGTCGTCGATTCTCTCGTGATCGGTGGAGCGATGTGCTTCACGTTCCTTGCCGCACAAGGCTTCTCGATCGGAGATTCACTTTTCGAGCCCGACCAAGTCGAGACCTGTCGACGACTCCTGACGGCCGGTAAGCCGATCCATTTGCCCGAGGACATCACCGGAGTGGATGCCGACGGTCGTTACGCAACGTTCGGTCGCCGCTTGCCTCCCGGATCCAAAGGGTTCGACATCGGCCCCGGCAGCGCCGCCGCATTCACGGACATCATCATGGAAGCGCGCACGGTGTTCTGGAACGGGCCCATGGGCATGTTCGAAGATCCGCGCTTCGCTCACGGAACGCGCACGGTTGCGCAGGCGATGGCGGACACCAAAGCCTTCACTGTCGTAGGCGGTGGCGATTCGGCTGCTGCACTTGCTCAATTCGACCTCGAGGACCGAATCGATCACGTGTCGACCGGAGGTGGGGCTTCGCTCGAACTTCTCGAACTCGGAGATCTACCCGGTCTGGCTGCTCTGCGAAAGGCTCCCAATGTCCACTGATACGAAGCGTCGTCCGCTGATCAGCGGCAACTGGAAGATGAACCAGAACCACTACGAGGCGATTCAGCTCGTTCAGAAGCTGAGTTACCTGGTGGGCAAAGAGGAGTTCGCGGCAGTGGACGTGAGTGTGCATCCTCCCTTCACGGACATTCGCAGCGTGCAGACTCTGATCGAGGCCGACGAACTTGCCTTCTTGTTGGGTGCGCAGAATTGCCATCACGAGGAAAAGGGCGCGTTCACCGGGGAGATTTCACCCGCCTTTCTCGCCAAACTCGGGGTGTCCTTGGTGATATGCGGCCATTCGGAGCGTCGCCAACTCTTCGGTGAGACCGACGATGTCGTGGCGAAGAAAGTCGCCGCTGTGCAGGCGATGAAGATGACACCGATTCTCTGTGTGGGGGAGACGAAGCAAGAACGTGAAGCCGGAAGCACTGTTGAACGAGTGCGTAGCCAACTCGCCGGTTCGTTGGCTGGCCGTTCGGCGACTCAAGTAGCGGAGCTGGTGATCGCCTACGAGCCGATCTGGGCCATCGGGACGGGGCTCACGGCGACGGCCGAGGATGCCGGCGCGGTGAGCAAGGAGATCCGTTCGTTCGTGAGCGCCAAGTGGGGTGCGGAGACTGCGCAGTCGGTGCGCATTCAGTACGGCGGCTCGGTGAAGGCTGGTAACACCGTCGAACTGATGGCCCAAGCCGATATCGACGGGCTGCTCGTGGGCGGAGCAAGCCTCGATCCAGACGAGTTCGCCCGCATCGTTCAGTACGCTGCTCGATGAGGGATTCCGCGACCTAGCATCGGTCGTATGGGCACAGGGGGAGAGGCCTTGGTCGAGGTCGAGACGTCGGTACGGGAGGACGAGTCCACGAAGTCCGTGGGGCTTTCGCCGTTCCAACTCGGCCTGCAACGACTCCGACGTGATCGTGGAGCGGTCATTGCTTTCTGGGTGGTCCTCTTCTACGTGTTCATCGCCATTTTCGCGCCCGTGCTCGTGAGGATTCTCAACATCGATCCCTACGAGCTCGATCGAGGGGCCATCAACGATTTCGGATTACCGGCCGGGCCTCTCGGCGGTATCTCATGGGATCACCCATTCGGCGTCGAGCCCGGCACGGGGCGAGACATCCTCGGGCGCCTGATGTACGGGGCGCGTATCTCGTTGCTCATCGGGACGATCGGAACGTTGTTGACCACAGCGGTCGGCGTCGTTCTCGGAATGGTCGCTGGTCTTCGGCGGGGCTTCGTCGATGCAGTGATCAGCCGATTGGGCGACGTCACGTTGGCCTTTCCCTCGTTGCTTCTGATCATCGCGCTGGCGAATCCGATGACACAGCGGTTGGAGTCCTGGGGAATCCCGGCGGGAAACACGGCGCGGCTGACCTACATCCTCACGGTTCTCACGTTCTTCGGCTGGGTGTACATGGCACGCCTGGTTCGCGGGCAGGTGCTGTCACTGCGTGAGAGGGAGTTCGTGGAGGCGGCTCGTTCCTTCGGGGCCGGAACGAGGCACCTGGTGTTCAAACAGCTGTTGCCCAACCTCTGGCCCCAGATCATCGTGTTCGTTTCTCTCAGCCTCCCCGGGTACGTGGCGCTCGAGGCCACTCTTTCTTTCCTCGGCGTCGGACTCTTGGCCCCGGCGGCTTCTTGGGGAATCATGCTCGGCGATTCGGTGAAGTACTACCGGGCCGATCCGACGTATCTCTTCATCCCGGGCTTCGTTCTCATGATTCTGGTTCTCGCGTTCAACATTCTCGGGGACGGGTTGCGCGACGCTTTCGACCCGAGAAGTGACCGTCAGCAACTCTGAGCAGGTCAAACGGGGTCTCGTTGACCCCCGGTCAAGGTCATCGACGGGGACCTTTGTCAGGGAAGACCAGCTGACGTGAGTAGCATTTGTCTGTCTAACGCGGCCGTCGGCCGCAAGGGGAGGAAACAATGAGGAATCTGAAGCGGCTTTCCGTTGCCGTGATCGCTTCCGCGATGCTCTTTGGAGCCTGTGGCGGCGGTGGCGGGGCCACCAGTGGTGAAGAATCCGGCGGACGATCCGCTGGCTTCGACGGTGTCAAGGACGGTGGCACTCTGTACGTCCTGACCAGCCAAGAGGGAGTTTCGACTCTCGATCCGCAGCGTGTTTACACCGGCGCAGAGCTCGGTGCCTGGGGATCGACTTTCACACGGACCCTCACGACCTACAAGCCGGTCGCCGGCAAGGACGGAACGACCCTCGTTCCTGACATGGCCACCGACCTCGGAACGGCCTCGGACGATCTGAAGACCTGGTCGTTCACCATGCGCGACGGCATCTTGTGGGAAGACGGATCCGAGGTCACCTGTGGAGACATCGCCTATGGCGTGTCCCGCACCTTTGCGGCCGAAGTCACCGCCGGTGAAGGGCCGATGTACGCCGTGAGCTACCTCGACATTCCGGAAGGCGACTCCGATTTCGGCAGCGCGTATCCCGGCCCCTGGCTCGCCGATGCGGATCAGCAGGCATTGTTCGACGAAGCGGTCTCTTGCGACGGCAAGACGATCACCTTCAAGTTGAAGTCGCCAGTTGCCGACTTCAACTACACCGTGGGTCTCTTGGCTTTCGCCCCGGTTCCCAAGGCTCAGGACACCGCCGACCAGTACGGTCTGAAGCCGTTCTCGAACGGACCCTTCAAGGTCGAGTCGTACGAAGAGGGCAGTGAGCTCGTGCTCGTACGCAACGAGAACTGGAGCAAGGATTCGGACGAGGTTCGCGAACCCCGCGTCGACGAGATCATCTGGCAGTTCGGTCTTGACGAAGCCGTGATCGACGAGCGCATGATCGCCGACGCCGGCGACGACCAGAACGCGATCGTCTACGGCGGAATCCTCCCGGAGAACCTGCAGACGGTGTTCGGCGACGACAACTTCAAGGACCGTCGTACTGACGGATTCGATGGTTTCGTCTCGTACACGATGTTCAACGTCGAATCGGTTTCCTGCGTCGAAGTGCGCAAGGCCGTGTGGCTCGCCCTCGATCGTGAAGCTCTGCGCACAGCAGCTGGCGGACCGTTCACTGGGGAGTTCGCCAAGAGCTTCGTGGCACCGCTTCTCGCCGCCGACTACGCCCCGGCCAAGTTGGTGGATGGTCTGAACGAGGACGGAACGCCGAACGTCGAAGCAGCCAAGGCCATGCTCGAGGATGCCAAGACGGCCTGCCCGGAGGTCTATGCGAAGGCGACCGAGGACGGACTCCGTTTCGATCACCCGGACACGGACACCTGGAAGAAGAACATCGCAATTTGGATCGACTCGCTCGGAGCAGCGGGCATCAAGATCGTGGACAACCCGATCGAGCCCTCGAAGTACTACGCCACCATCAATGGTGACCGTGGTGATCTCATGCGAGCCGGTTGGGCCGCCGACTGGGCTAACGCCTCGACGGTGATCCCCGAACTGTTCGGAGACGGTGGTGGTTTCAACTACCACAACAACGAGAACGATCCGGCTTTCGCTGATTTCCAGGCCAAGGTCGACAAGGCCAAGGCCGAGACCGATCGCGCCAAGCAGTCGTCCCTCTGGAAGGAACTGAACCAGTACGTGATCGACCAGGTGTGGTCGGTTCCGGGTTCGGCCACCAAGAGCCAGAACCTCGTTGGTTCGAACGTTCGTGGCGGCTACCAGTGGCTGCCGTTCGGCTGGTACAACATCGGTGGCATCGGCCTCGCTGGCTGATCCACAGTCGTCACCGTTCGGTGGGTGGCCTCGTCAAGAGGCCACCCACCCGGTTGCGCGCTGAGCTCCGATGCTCTTTTTCGTCCTTCGTCGCACGGCCTTCGCGGTCGTCCTGCTTCTTCTGATCAGCGCGTTCACCTTCTGGATCTTTTCTGCGCTTCCTGCCGATCCGGCGGCTCTCACTTGCGGCAAGAACTGCCGTCCAGAAGTGATCGAAGCCAACAGGGCGCGACTTGGATACGACAAGCCTCTCGTCGAACAGTACGCCGGCTACATGAAGGGCATCTTCGCCGGACGGGACTACGGCGACGAAGCCTCGTCCGTGCATTGCCCGGCCCCTTCACTTGGTTATTCATTCGATCGGCACGAGTGCGTCACGACCCTCGTGGCCCGCACCCTCCCCGTGACCGCGTCCCTGGCTCTGGGCGCTTTCATTCTCTGGATGGTCATCGGTGTCGGCCTGGGGACCGTCGCCGCTTTGAAACGTGGCCGGTGGCCTGATCGCTTGGCCACAGGTTTCAGCGTCGTGGGAGTCAGTTTCCCCACGTTCTTCATCGGCCTGCTCGCCATCATGGTCTTCATCATCTGGACGGGACTGTTGCCGTTCCCTCAATATCGAGGCATCACCGAAGATCCAGCGAAGTGGTTCACGTCGCTGATCCTGCCGTGGTTCGTCTTGGCGATCGTCTCCGCAGCGACGTACGTGCGCATGACTCGCAACGGAATGCTCGAGGTCATGAACGAGGAGTTCGTTCGACTCGGAATCGCCAAAGGTCTCTCGCGCCGGAGGCTCATCGTCAAGTACGTGATGCGAGCCGCTCTGGTGCCCATCGTGACCATCGCCGGTCTCGACTTCGCCTTTCTACTCGGCGGCGCGTTGGTCACCGAGAGCATTTTCAATCTTCCCGGTCTTGGCAAACTGACGCTCGCCGCAGTGGTGAACTCCGATCTTCCGATCCTCGTGGCAACCACCCTCGTGGCGGCTGTATTCATCGTGGTCGCCAATGCCGTGGTCGACGTGCTCTACGGCTATCTCGATCCACGAGTGAGGGTGAAGTGAGTACCGAAAATCGGGGGCAGCCAGTTCTCTCGGTGCGAGATCTCCACGTTTCCTTCGGCACCCAGGAGGGTGAAGTCAAAGCCGTTCAGGGAGTTTCCTTCGACGTGTTCCAAGGTGAAACGATCGGCATCGTCGGTGAAAGTGGTTCGGGTAAGTCCGTCACCGCCAACTCCATCATCCGGTTGAACTTCGGGGCCGACGTTCGGATCTCCGGTCAGATCCTCTTCGAGGGACGAGACATCCTGCAGATGTCCGAGAACGAGATCCGGGAGGTTCGCGGTAAGGGAGTTGCCATGATCTTCCAGGACCCGCTCACTGCGCTCAACCCCTTCTACACCGTTGGAGATCAGATCGGTGAGGCCTATGCCGTGCACCATCCTGGAGCTTCGAAAAAGGAACTCCGCGCTGTGGCGCTCGACTCCCTGGAGAAGGTCGGAATACCCGAGCCCCGCAAACGTATCGACCAGTATCCCCACGAGTTTTCCGGCGGGATGCGCCAGCGCATCGTGATTGCCATCGCGTTGGTCAACCAGCCCAAGCTCCTGATCGCCGATGAGCCGACCACAGCCCTCGACGTGACTGTGCAAGCCCAGATCCTCGAGTTGATCGCCGATATGCAGCGAGAGAATGGTTCGGCGGTGATGCTGATCTCCCACGATCTCGGCGTCGTCGCCGAGATCACGCGGCGGGTGATGGTCATGTATGCCGGTCGGATGGTGGAGGCCGCGGCAGTGGAGGAGGTCTTCGCCCGTCCAACTCATCCATACACGCTCGGACTCCTCCGATCAGTCAAGAGTCTGGAGTCGTCGCGTCATACGCAACTCGAAGCGATCAGCGGAACTCCGCCTTCGCTCATCAATCTCCCCTCAGGATGCGCATTCCATCCACGGTGCGTCTTCGCGAAGGATCTCGCCGGTCGTTGCTCGGTGGATACGCCCTCGTTGCACCGAGTCGGTTCGAGCATGAGTGCCTGTCACCTAGAGGAAGGTCAGCTCTTGGCGCTCAAGGAGTCGGACCGATGACGAGCGACCTCCTCCTCGAAGCACGGGATCTGCGCAAGTATTTTCCGACCGGAGCCTCCAAATTGTTGCAGCGCCCGACCAATGTGGTCCAAGCCGTGGACGATGTCTCGTTCGGATTGCGGCGC
>JBEGQB010000084.1:0-7552 GCA_041181165.1 Actinomycetota bacterium | reverse complement strand
CACTTCTCGCTGGAGTCCACGAACGAGCAACCGACGGACTGTCGAAGTGCGAGCGATGCGGCGCCCCGACCGGCGGGGCCGACTCGACGTGCGCATTCTGTCGATTGGCGCAAAGGGCGTCGTCCGTCGAGCCGGTCCCGGTCGAGATGGTCATGAAGAAGTCAGCGTCCAAACGTCGTGCGGCAAGAGGAGTGACACGTTGAGTGAATTTCGGTACGGCGAGAAGGTCATGTTGATCGACGGCAAACAACGCCGTTACCTGATCACGCTGACCGAAGGGGCCGAGTTCCACAGTCACGCCGGTTATGTGGCTCATTCCGAGATCGTCGGCC
This sequence comes from Actinomycetota bacterium, assembly GCA_041181165.1. GTDB lineage: Bacteria > Actinomycetota > Acidimicrobiia > Acidimicrobiales > Ilumatobacteraceae > Casp-actino8. Next base: position 7,220 of record JBEGQB010000084.1, on the reverse strand, counting down.
TGCCCGAGGGCAAGCGTGTCGAGTCGACCCGCGGGGCGCGTTACATCGCTCTACGACCGACTCTCGAGGACTTCGTCATCGAAATGCCGCGAGGCGCCCAGGTGATCTATCCGAAAGATCTCGCGCCGATCTGCATGCTGGCCGACATCGCGCCGGGAATTCGGGTGTTCGAGAGCGGAGTCGGTTCCGGAGCGCTGTCGATGACCATGCTCCGGTGGGGGGCCGAGATCGTGGGTTACGAGTTGCGCGAGGACTTCGCTCAACGCGCCCGCGCCAATGTGTCGTCGTTTCTCGGGGCGGCGGCGCTGGACCGATATCACGTCGAAGTGCGGGATGCCTATGAAGGGATCGACGAGGCGTTGTACGGGACCATCGACCGAGTGGTTCTCGATCTTCCCGAACCGTGGCACATGGTGGCTCACGCGGAGAAGGCGCTACGAACCGGCGGAATACTCGTGGCGTACACGCCTTCGATCACCCAAGCCGCCGAAACTCGACACCGGATGGCCAACCCGAGATGGGCCGGAACTCGCACACTCGAGGTGCTTCACCGAGGATGGTACATCGAGGGCAACGCCGTTCGACCCGACCATCGCATGGTCGCTCACACCGGCTTTTTGACGACGGGCCGACTGCTCGGCGAGTAGGTCAGGGCTCGATGAAGATGCACTCGCCGGGGCACTCTTCGGCGGATTCGATCACACCGTCGAGCTGACCGTCGGGGATTTCGGCCAGACCGTCGGCACCCTGCGGGTTGCCCTTGGCCGTGGCGAACACTTTGCTGCCTTCCTTCACATAGGCGAGGCCATCGTCGAGCAACGTGAAGACGTCGGGGGCGATCTCTTCGCAGAGACCGTCACCGGTGCAGAGATCCTGATCGATCCAGACCTTCATGGTTCTTCCAATGCTCCTCGTGTGATCGGGGGGTTCGGACAGATGTTACACGGGACCCTCTGCCGTCGCACGATCGGTGAGGTCGGTGTAGTTTGCGACGAGGAGGTACCGGTGGGTTCGACAGCCGACAACCAGCCGTTCGGGGCCGGCGATGACGCCGCCGACGACGTCACCTCGCTTCGCTCGTCACTCGCGGTCCTCGAGAAGGAAGTCGAGGCTCTGCGGCGTCGGCTCGCCGATGCCCCGCTCCGAATGCGTCAACTCGAAGAGCGACTTCTCGAGACCAAAGGTCTTCTGGCTCAGGAAACCGCCAAGAACGAGAAGTTGAGTTACACCCTGCGCGAAGCCAGGGAGCACATCGCCACCCTCCGCGACGAAGTGGACAAGCTGTCGCAGCCCCCGTCGGCCTACGGTTCGATCGTCGGAAAGAACGACGACGGAACCGTCGACATCCTGACGAGTGGTCGCAAGATGCGGGTCAACCTGCATCCCGAGATCGAGATCGAGACCCTCGACATCGGAGCCGAGGTCGTCCTCAACGAGAGTTTCAACGTCATCCGAGCGCGTCAGGCCGAAGGTGGCGGAGACGTCGTGACCATCAAGGAGGTCCTCGAGGACGGCATTCGAGCCATTGTGGTCGGTCGGGCCGACGAAGAACTCGTCTGCGAACTCGCCGGGTCCCTGCGTGGCGTGTACCTGCGGAGCGGGGATTCGGTTCGACGTGACAGTCGGTCGAACATGCTGATCGAGAAGTTGCCGCGACCCGAGGTGGAGGAGCTCCTGCTCGAGGAAGTTCCCGACATCAGTTATTCGGACATCGGCGGCCTCGATACCCAGATCGAGCAGATCGCCGACGCGGTCGAACTTCCCTTCCTCCACCACGACCTCTTCGCCGAGCATCTCCTGCCGGCCCCCAAGGGAATCCTTCTCTACGGACCGCCGGGTTGTGGCAAGACACTCATCGCCAAAGCGGTGGCCAACAGCCTTGCTCGCAAAGTGGCGGCCAAGACAGGGGACGAGAAGGGTCGCAGTTACTTCATCAACATCAAGGGTCCCGAACTTCTGAACAAGTACGTCGGAGAAACCGAACGGCAGATCAGGCTCGTGTTCCAGCGGGCTCGGGAAAAGAGCGAAGAAGGCTGGCCGGTGATCGTCTTCTTCGACGAGATGGATTCGATGTTCCGCACACGCGGCACTGGCATCTCCTCGGACATGGAGTCGACCATCGTTCCGCAGCTGCTCGCGGAAATCGACGGCGTCGAAGGTCTGCGCAACGTCATCGTCATCGGGGCGACCAACCGTGAAGATCTGATCGATCCGGCGATTCTGCGTCCCGGTCGACTCGACGTGAAGATCAAGATCGAAAGACCCAACGCGGAGGCCGCCCGCCAGATCTTCTCGCGGTATCTCACCAACGAGATTCCCATCGCTGCTTCGGAGGTCGATGCCGCCGGAAGCCTCGATGCAGCGGTCGATGCAATGATCGAAGCGACGGTCGCCGAGATGTATCGAGACGACGAATCGAATCGATTCTTGGAGGTCACCTATGCGAACGGTGACAAGGAAGTCCTCTTCTTCCGCGACTTCGCTTCCGGAGCGATGATCGAGAACATCGTGCGACGGGCCAAGAAGTCGGCGATCAAGAGGGTCATCGGAGGAGGCGAGAAGGGGATCATTTCGTCCGATCTCGTCGATTCCATTCGCCAGGAGTTCCGCGAACACGAAGATCTTCCCAATACGACCAATCCCGACGATTGGGCCAAGATCTCGGGCAAGAAGGGTGAGCGGATCGTCTTCATCCGCACCCTCGTGAACGAAGGGCGCGACCGCGGCGGAGTCGCCGGAGGTCGGGCCATCGAGCGCACCGCAACCGGCCAGTACCTCTAGGTCCCCATGGCGATACCGAAGGTCTGTGGCATCGAGACCGAGTACGGCATCTTGGTCCGCAACGCCGATCCGAATCCTGTCCTGGCCTCGTCGATCCTGATCAACTCCTACGTCGCGGCCACGACACGCAAAGTCGGCTGGGATTTCGAGGACGAGCGCCCGGGAAACGACGCACGTGGGTTCAATTTCGACGACGGTCTGGCTCCGGAGATCGAAGCCCATCTCGTGAACGCCGTCCTGACCAACGGGGCGCGCTACTACGTGGATCACGCGCATCCGGAGATCTCCACACCCGAATGTCGTGATGCCCGCGAATGCGTGGTTTTCGACCGGGCGGCCGAGGAGATCATCCGACATTCCATGGAGGCGACCCGATCCGTGCTTCCCGAAGGCGCGGAGATCCTCATCTACAAGAACAACTCGGACGGCAAGGGAAACAGCTATGGCTGCCACGAGAACTACCTCGTCGACCGAGCGTTGCCCTTTGGTCGACTCGTGGCCGAGATCACTCCACACTTCGTGACCCGCCAGGTGTTCTGCGGCGCGGGCAAGGTCGGCTCGGAATTTCCTGGTGTCGGCTCGGCGGACGTTCCCTTCCAGATCAGCCAGCGAGCAGATTTCTTCGAAGAAGAGGTAGGTCTCGAAACAACACTCAAACGTCCGATCGTGAACACCCGTGACGAACCCCACTGTGATCCGCAGAAGTACCGACGCCTGCACGTGATCGTCGGCGATGCGAACATGAGCGAGAAGGCCACCTTTCTGAAGGTCGGAACGACCGCGATCGTCCTGGCCATGATCGAAGATTCCGCGGTGGGAGTCGACCTCGGTTTGGCGCATCCGGTGCCGGCGATCCGGCAGGTGAGTCACGACCCGTCGTTGCGTCAGACGGTTCTCCTGCGCAACGGACAACGGATGTCCGCGCTCGACATCCAGTGGTCGCTACTCGAATGGGCTCGCAAGTACGAGCGATCCCACGGACTCGCGAGCGTCGGAGAGGACGTGGGCCGAGAAATCTTGGACCTGTGGGAGTCGGTGCTCGACGGCTTGTCGACCGATCGGTCTCGCGTGGCTGGCGTGGTCGACTGGGTGGCCAAGGAGCGTGTGGTGGAGGCGTATGCACAACGCCACGGTCTGACTCCCCACGACGCGCGATTGAAAGCCATCGATCTGCAGTACCACGACATGCGGCCGAGCCGGGGTCTGGCTGGAAGAGTCGGACTCGAAACGTTGGTCGAAGCGTCCGAGGTCGAGCGGGCGATCACCGAACCCCCAGCGACGACCCGCGCGTATTTCCGGGGTCGCTGTTTGGCCCGATGGCCAGAAAGCGTGGTGGCGGCCAACTGGGACAGCATCGTCTTCGACGTCGGTCGCGATCCATTGCGGAGGGTTCCGATGATGGAACCCCTCCGTGGAACCAAGGATCTGGTGGGCGAGCTGGTCGAAAGCAGCAGGAGCGTGACCGAGTTACTGGACCGTTTGGGTTCCTGAGGCTGGCGATCACTCGGTCTGCTGGCAGGATGTTGGTCGGGAGGATCCATGGCTGAACGCATCCAGAAGCAGAAGACGTCCAACGACAAGTCACAGGATTCGGCCGAGGTTGCGGAGGCCGTGACCGCCCAAGGCGACAAGTTGAAGGCCGAAATGGACGACCTGCTCGACGAGATCGACGAGGTGCTCGAGTCCAATGCCGAGGACTTCGTGAAGTCGTACATTCAAAAGGGTGGTGAGTGACGGGTGAAGGTGCCGCTCTTCACTGGTAGCAACGACCCCGGATCGAGTTTCACGACTCTCCTGAAGTTGGTCGGACTCGACCCGTTCTCCGTGACCGAAGGTCTGGAGGGTGTGGTGTCGGCGCCGCACGGTACGACGGTCCTGGCGGTCCGTTACGCCGATGGCGTGGTGATGGCCGGAGACCGGCGGGCGACCATGGGCAATCGAATCGCCAACCGCGAAATGGAAAAAGTTGTTCCGGCCGATCGGTTCAGCGGTGTGGCGATCTCCGGCACTGCCGGAGTCGCCATGGACATGATCAAGTTGTTCCAGCTCCAACTCGAGCATTACGAGAAGATCGATGGACGACCGATCAGCCTCGAGGGCAAGGCGAACCAGCTCTCGCAGATGATCCGCGCCAACCTCGGAGCCGCCATGCAAGGGCTGGCCGTGATCCCGATCTTCGCCGGGTACGACCTCATCCGACGGACCGGGCGGCTCTGGGATTTCGACATCACCGGCGGGCGCTACGAGGAACGTGACTTCGTGGCGACGGGATCGGGCGGCGGTCCGGCCTCGACGGTTCTGAAGGTTGGGTATCGGCCCGGTCAGAGCGTCGAACAAGCAGTCGAGTTGTCCTGCCGTGCTCTTTGGGAGGCCGCCGAGGTCGATTCGGCGACCGGAGGCCCCGACGTGCTGCGCGGTATCTACCCGATCGTGGCCAGCATCTCATCGGAAGGTTGGCGTGCCGTTCCCGATTCGGAACTCGAGTCCGTATTCGATCGCCTGGCCGCCGCTCAGCGCGAGGGGAGGGCCTCGTCATGAACATGCCTTTCTATGTGGCTCCCGAGCAAATGATGAAGGACCGCGCCGACTACGCGCGCAAGGGCATCGCTCGAGGTCGAGCACTGGTTGCCGTTCAGTATGCGGACGGCATCTTGCTGGTGGCCGAGAACCCCTCGAACATGCTGCGAAAGATCAGTGAGATCTACGACCGCATCGCCTTCGCCGGAGTGGGCAAGTACAACGAATTCGATCAACTCCGTCGATTCGGTGTTCGCAACGCCGATGTCAAGGGGTACTCGTACTCGCGTGACGACGTCGAGGCTCGAAGTCTGGCCAACGATTACGCCCAGATCCTCGGTCAGACCTTCACCCACGAAGTGAAGCCACTCGAAGTCGAGATTCTGATCGCCGAGGTCGGGCCCACTTCGGCCGACGACCAGTTGTTCCACATCCTTTACGACGGAACCTTGGTCGACGAAAAGGGGATGAGCGTCCTCGGAGGCGACGCCGACTCCATCGCGGAACGGCTGGCGGCGGGTTGGTCGGCATCCGACGACCTCGCGACTTCGCTCACCAAATGTGCGGTGGCGTTGGCCGGTCCGGACCGGAGAATCGTGAGCGACGACACCGAAGTGGCCGTTCTGTCTCGGACGAACGGTCGGCGCTGCTTCGAACGGGTGACCGACGACCGCGTTCGATCGATTCTCGGGACCTGACGAAACCTCCGCCCGGCCGTCGGCACTAAGTTCCTCGCATGGATCGTCGTATCTATGGACTCGAGAACGAGTACGGCGTCACCTGCACCCTTCGCGGTCAACGCCGACTGAGTCCCGACGAAGTCGCCCGATATTTGTTCCGAAAAGTCGTTTCCTGGGGTCGGAGTTCGAACGTCTTTCTGGAGAACGGAGCGCGTCTGTACCTGGACGTCGGTTCCCACCCCGAGTACGCCACTCCGGAGTGCGACTCGCTTTACGACGCAGTGGTGCACGACAAGGCGGGGGAGAGGATCCTCGAACGGCTCGCGGTTTCGGCGGAGGAAAGATTGCGAGAGGAGGGGATCCGGGGAACGGTCTATCTCTTCAAGAACAACACCGACTCGGCCGGGAATTCCTACGGCTGTCACGAGAACTACCTCACCCGTCGGGGCGACGACGCCGGGCGACTGGGCGAGGTTCTGATCCCGTTTCTCGTTTCGCGTCAGATCTATACGGGGGCCGGAAAGATCGTTCAGACCGCGCGCGGGCCGATCTACTCCGTCACGCAACGAGCCGACCACATCTGGGAGACGATGTCGTCGGCGACCACGCGGAGCCGACCCATCATCAACACCCGAGACGAGCCGCACGCCGATGCCGAGCGCTACCGCCGACTCCACGTGATCGTGGGCGACTCCAACATGAGCGAGTACTCGACCTTCCTGAAGGTCGGTGCGACCGCGTGCATGCTTCGGATGCTCGAGGATCCCAAAGTCGTCCTGCGAGACATGAGCCTCGAGAACCCGATACGCGCCATCCGCGACATCAGTCATGACATGTCGTGTCGTCGAACGGTCTCGTTGGCGAACGGACGCGAGGTCACTGCACTCGACATCCAGCGCGAATACCTGGAACGTGCCCTGCGGTATTCGGAGACGAAGGGTTTCCCGCCCCAGGAGCAAAAGGCTCTCGAGATGTGGGAGCACTGTGTCTCGACCATCGAAAACGATCCTTTGAAGCTCGATCGCGAGGTCGATTGGGTGATCAAGCACTCGCTCATCACCTCGTACATGGAACGTCACGGCCTGGAGCTCGGTGATCCGCGATTGCAGCTCATCGACCTCCAGTACCACGACATCGACACGAATCGCGGAATCTTCTACAAGCTTCAGTCGAAGGGGATGGTCGAGCGTCTGTGTTCCGATTCGGACATCGAGTCGGCCATGAGTGAACCGCCCCAGAACA
>JBEGQB010000083.1:0-7593 GCA_041181165.1 Actinomycetota bacterium | reverse complement strand
AAATCGAGGCTGCCGAAGACGCGTACCTTGACACCGTTTTCGAGCGTCACACCGCTCCGCTTCAGAACGGGGCGCAACTTGGTCATCACGCCCGCCCAAAGATTCACACTCAGCTGGGCCTTGCCACCCGACTTGGTCGCCTCGACCAAGGTGAAATAGGTGTGACCACCCTTCACGCTCAAACCCGTGATTTCGCCCCAGACCCAAATGCCGCGGTCGAAGGCTTCACCGAGGACGTCGTTGACCGTTGCCGCCACCTCCGACACCGAGAACGTGACCCCATCGGAGTCTTCGTCGTCGAAGTCCTCGTCGTCGAGGTCGTCATCGAAGTCTTCGTCGAACAACTCTTCTGACATGGCTCAGTCACACTCGCAGGGGACGGCCCCGCATCGTGGGCAGCCCGTTGCGTAACGCTCGATGGCCGTGGCGAGATCGATGTTCATCTGATTGGCCAGGCTGGCCAGCCACGCAAGGACATCGGAGAACTCGTGCATCTGCTGGTCAGGCGAACCCTTGCGGACGGCCTGCGCCAGTTCACCGATCTCCTCGGCTAGCCAGGCAACGGTCGAGGGCACGCCCCGGGCACGATCACGTTCGCCGTACGTGCGCTCGATGAGGTTCTGCAATTCCCGAATGTCCACGACCCAACCGTAGAGGGCGAGGCATCAGCTGGCGAGTGCGGCCTTGACCAATTGATCGATGACACCGATCTCCTGCTCACCCGAGGCCCGTACCTTCACTTTGCCGTCTCCACCGATGATGGTGAAGAACGGGAACCCGTCCACTCCATATGCCGCGGCGGCGTCCATTTCGACTGAATCGGCCATCACCTCGAAGGGCCATTCCTTGTCGACGACCCACGCCGAAGGGGGGTAGTTCGGACGGTCGGATGCCACGGCCGTGCTCACTCCGATCACGCGGAGTCCTTCGGGAACCATTCCTTGAGCATTCCATTCGACGAGTCGTGGCACTTCGGCGTTGCAATGCGGGCACCAATGGGCGAGGAAGACGAGCATGTAGGGCGTGCCATCTCCGGGGGTGACGGACACCGGCGTGCCATCGAAGCCGAATCCGTTCAACGTCGGGGCCGAGGCACCGACGGATAGATCGGCTCCGGTGGAGCCCAGAGGATCGAGAGCCTGGCCCACGACCTCGACCGGCTGGTTCTCGGCACCCGAAACCGTCGGCTCGCTGTTGCCATCAGTGCCGGGAGCCGGCGATTCGTCGGTGACGACCGGTGATGAATCGTTCGGATCGTCACCAACAATCACCGCGACGACGAAAGCAGCAGCAACGAGAGAGAGCACACCAGTGATGATCCACTTCGTCGATGATCGAGACACCACTTTCTTCTCGGACCCTTCACTCATCGCTTCCTCCTTGAATACCACTCATAACTCGTATCAAATCAGTTCTTGTTGCCGACAACTCGGTGGTTGCTCGGCGAAGGTTGGACGAAAAGCAGAACGCCGATCGTCACGAATCCGGCCAGTGCCATGAAGGCAAGGGTCACGAAACCGAGCTCTCGGAACCAGACGTCCGTGCACGACGGACCGATGCCACAGGCCGACTCACCCCAGGACGGCTTCCATTCGATCACGTAGTGATAGGTCGAGATCGCGGCTCCGCACACGAGTAACGGGAGGGCGTACCAGCGAGCCGACCAGTCACGACGTGCGGCAGCGATCAGAAGAATTGCCGTCAAGGGATACATACAGATGCGCTGAAACCAACAGAGTCGACAGGGGGCATAATCGGCGATCTCGCTGAAGTACAAGCTTCCAGCCGTTGCCACAGCGGCGACGCTGGCCGCGAGCCACAGCGACATTCGATGGAGGTCGGCCAAGGCTCGGGCGGCCGAACCTGATCGGGTGACGAGAACCCGGGCGGCGATGGCCAGCACCGATCCGCCGAGCGCCACCATCGACAGGAGTGCCGTGAACAGTTCGACCGAATCGACGTTCATCGACACAAGTATGGCGGTCGGAAGTGGAAGTATGTCCGTCTTGGAGTCAATAGAGCCGAAGGTCCCAGCCCCTCTGGTGCTGAGTGTCGAAGAACTCGTCGAACTAGCGGAAGGGCATGCAGACGCGCCCGGCAACATCGTGCTGGCCGACGTGCGCTGGTACCTCGATGGTCGCGACGCTCGTTCCATCTATGAAGCTGGCCACCTTCCGGGGGCCGTGTTCATCGACATCGACCGCGACCTGTCGGAGCCGTCGACACCGACGGCAGGTCGACATCCCTTGCCGAGCCCTGAACACTTCGCCCGCGCCATGGGTCGCTCCGGGATCGGTGACGACACCCATGTGATCGCCTACGACGACACCGGAGGCATGACCGCCGCCCGTCTCGTGGTCATGCTCCGTGCACTTGGCCGATCGGCATCACTTCTCGATGGCGGAATTTCCGCATGGGTCGCGGCCGGGCACGGTCTGGAACACGGCGTTTCCAATCCCCGGGCCAAGGTGGCCTTCACAGCGCAGGTCTGGCCCGACACGAATTTCGCCTCGACCGAGGAAGTTCTCGCGAATTCGAAGTCTGGATCATCGGTTCTCATCGACGCGCGACCAGCCGATCGCTTCCGCGGTGATGTTCAATCGGTCGATCCGAAGCCGGGGCACATCCCCGGAGCGAGAAATGCCCCGTGGTCCTCGGTCCTTCAGGAAGGAAAGTTGCTGTCACCCGCCGAGTTGCGCGCTCACTTCACGAACCTCGGGATCAGTCGCAACACGGAAGTGATCGCGTCGTGTGGTTCGGGTGTCTCGGCGTGCCTGAACGTGGTCGCGCTCGAATACTCCGGACTCGCCAACGCTCGCCTGTTCACGGCTTCGTGGTCCGGCTGGGCATCCGATCCCGATCTACCCATCGAAACCGGAGAACACCGTCTCCTCCGGAACGGATCCTGCAGAGATTCGGGCAAGGTGGGTGTCGACGAACTCCGTCGCGCCAGGCGTCGCAAGCGAATGGCGGAAGTCGAGTGGTTCGAGGCTCTGTACCGCGTGTACTTGGCCGCGTTCATTTTCGGCGGAGGAGCGTTGTTCGTCTCCGGCTTCGTGCGCGACACCCCAGCCGGAGAATCCTTCGTCGACGATGTCTTCCATTTCGGCCCGGGTTGGCTCGGACTACTCAGCGTCATGGCGGTCGCCATGGGACTTCGCTCGGGAAGTCGAGGTGGACCACTCGCCCTGGAGGAAGCGGAAGTCCGCCACGTGCTGCTCGCTCCTGTCGACCGACGTCGTGTACTTCTCCGCCCGACATTGCAGCGATGGCGATCGCTCGTGTTCGCAGCTGCGCTCACTGGCGGATTCGCTGGTCAGCTCGCTGGGCGACGACTACCGGGTACCGAACTCAGTTGGGCCATGGCCGGCGCACTATGGGGCGCGGTTGCGGCGACGTTCTTCACTGGCGCAGCACTCGTCTCCCACGCTCTGCGCATTCCGAGATCACTGGCGACGATGATCGGTGGTGCACTGATCGTGTGGCAGTTCGTCTCGGCACTTCCCGCTCATGCGCGACTCTTCGGGCCGGGAGATGCAACGGGTGATCTTCCTCTGTGGGGTGACCGATCACGAGCATCGGATCTGTTCACCGTCATCGTCGCCCTCGCGGTTCTGGGCATCGGCGTCCTGATGCTCGGTCGGCAGTCTCTCGAAGCACAGTCCCGACGAGCAGCTCTGGTCACCCAGCTCCGATTCGCCGTCACTCTGCAGGACCTCCGAACGGTCCTCATCATCCGACGACAACTCAGTCACGAGCAGAGTCGCCGACGTCCTTGGATCAGAACAAAACACGACGGCGGACCGTATGGCGAATGGCAGAGAACGATGCATGGCCTGCTTCGTTTCCCCCTGAGCCGAATTCTGCGCATCGTGTCGCTCAGCTCGATCGCCGGTCTTGCCGGATTGGGAGTCCTCGAAGGAACAGCTCCACTGGCCCTCGTCGGTGGGGTCGCGTTCTTCTTGATCGGACTCGAGATGCTCGAGCCCCTGGCTCAAGAAATCGACCACGGGGATCGAACCGATTCCTACCCCATCGAACGAGGTCCGATGTATCTGCGCCTGACGCATGCATCGCTCGCTCTTTCGGTACCACTCGCCGCACTCTGGATTGCCACCATCGGGACGTTGCACACGCAGTGGTGGGCGGTGGCTGGGATCAGTGTTCTGCCTGCCATCACGGCCGGACTCGCCGGTGCCGCCATCAACATCGTGTCGGGAGCGCCCGACCCCGTTGCTTCGAGCGCGCAGAGCAACCTGATGCCACCCGAGGTCGCCGGCACGGCCAATGTGATCAAGGCCATGTGGCCGGTGCTGATTGCGGTCATCGGGCAGATCCCATTGGTTGCTGCACGAAGTGCAGTCGAGAAAGGCCAGGGGGCGGAGGCGGCTGCGGTCCGCTCGGCGATCGCCGTCGTTCTCGTTTCCGGACTCGTCGCCGCTTGGATTCATCGCCGCGATGCAATTCGCGCCTGGATGGACAACGCCGCCCGCGAAAGTCGCACCACATCACGAGGAGTCTCATGAGTCGTCATCGCCCGTCGCGCGCTCACGCCGACATCGATCAATCTGCTGTCGACCACACGGCCTACGCCATCCGTACTCATCAACTCACCAAGGACTACGGCGACGGTCCGGTTCTCTCGCCGCTCGATCTCGACGTGGCTTCAGGTGAACGGATCGCACTGATCGGCCACAACGGTTCGGGTAAAACCACATTGCTACGGATGATCACCGGTCTTCTCGACATCACTTCCGGGACCATCAGTGTTTTCGGCCACGCACCGGGATCGACCCAAGCGCGTCGGCACGTGAGTTATCTCTCCGACACGCCGGTCTTCTACGACGATCTTTCGGTGTGGGAACATCTCGAGTACACGGCTCGTATGCACGGAGTGGCCGACTGGGAACAATCCGCTGCCGATCTCCTCGGACAACTCGGCATCTACGAACGCGGCGACGACCTTCCATCCCGGTTCAGTCGGGGTCTCAAGCAGAAAGCCGCCATCGCCATCGCGCTCATTCGTCCCTTCGAAGTGCTGCTCGTCGACGAACCATTCGTGGGACTCGATGCCACGGGACGCGAGGCATTGCTCGGGTTGTTGGACGATGCTGCAGACCGCGGCGCGACTCTGCTCGTTGCGACCCATGAACCATCGTTCCTCGAACGCGTCCCCAGGGTCATCGCCCTTCGCAACGGAACATTGATGTTCGACGGCCCTGCTCAAGACGAGTCCGTCGGGGCATGGCTACACTCGCCGACGTGAAAGAGTTCATCTCTCTCAAGGTCTCATCCTTCGATCACGAAGCATTGGCCACTTCACTCACTTCCAAATCAGCCGATGGATGGGAGGTCGTGAGCATCGTGTCGGTCGGTCCTGATGTGATCGCCTATCTCTCGCGTCCGAGCACCAAGAAAGCTGCCGGCGCGACTCAGGTCGGAGCACAACCCACTCCATCGCCGGCGAGCGAACCGTCCGGATGGGCGCCGAGTGTTTCGACGCAGAACCAAACACCGAGTCCGGCGCAAACATCGTTGGCGGCCACCGTCGCCGTGCCGACAACGAGTTCCTCGACACCCAAGGTGCCGGCCGACTGGTACAAGGATCCGGCCGGTCGTTACGAATACCGCTACTGGGATGGCGCGAAATGGACCGAGCATGTGTCACGCGGTGGCAAAGTTTTCAAGGATCCACCGACTCCCTGAGCCGATCATCGAATCGGTAGGTTGAGACCGTGCGCGCCACGTCGATCGGCCATGCCGGCATCCTGATCGAGACGCAACAGGGCTCCATCGTCTGCGACCCGTGGTTCAATCCGGCGTTCTTCGGATCCTGGTTTCCATTCCCGCGCAACGACCACCTTCCTCCACACGTGATGGATGCGATTCGTCGTCCGTCATTTCTGTACATCTCGCACCTTCACGGGGATCACTTCGATGAACAGTGGCTGGCGGAGAACATGCCTCGCCTCACCCCAATTCTGCTACCGGATTTTCCAACTCAAGAAATGGAGAAGCGACTGCGATCACTCGGCTTCACCGAGTTCATTCGCACCAAGGCCGGCGAGGAAATCGATCTTGGCGACGGACTCACCGTGGCCATCCATCCCGAGACCGCCATCTCGGACGGCCCGGGGGGTGACTCCGCGCTGGTCGTCCACGACGGAGTCCATCGTCTCGTGAACCAGAACGATTGTCGTACCAGCGACCTCGGCGCGCTCGTCGAGCATGGTCCGGTGGATCTTCACTGGATTCAGTTTTCTGGGGCGATCTGGTATCCGATGGTGTACGAGGAGCCCGCTGATCGGATGCGACGACTGGTGGATGCCAAGGTCGAGAGCCAATTCGCCCGTGCACTTCGTTATGTGGAGTCGATCGATGCCACCGCCGTCGTTCCTTCAGCCGGACCTCCTTGCTTCCTCGATCCCGATCTCTACGGACTCAACATGATCACCGGTTCGGAGTTGTCGATCTTTCCCGATCAGACCACATTCCTTGAACGTCTGGCGAGCAGTGGTCGGCGAGGCCTCATGAACATCCCCGGTACCACGATCGAACTCACCGATCATCGAGTGGACATCAAACATCCGATCCCTGATGCGGAAGTCAGCCGGATCTTCGCCGAGAAGGATTCGTACCTCCGCTCTTATCAAGCCGACTACATGTCGTGGATCGATGAACACCGTCGTTCGTGGGCGACCGAGACAACTGATCTCGTCGGAACTCTTCGAACATGGTGGGAACCTCTCATGACCCTCGCGCCGACTCTTTGCGATGGCATCGGAGCCGCTTGTTTGCTCCGCCTCGACGATCTCGATGTGCTGATCGACTTTCCACGACGCCGAGTGAAGAACTTCGAGCACGAGGACTTCGCCTTCAAGTTCGAGATCGACCGCCGATTGGTCGAGAACGTCGTAGCTCATCGACACGTCGACTGGAGTGACAAATTGTTCCTGTCGTGCCGCTTCAAGGCTTGGCGCCGCGGTGAGTACAACGAGTATCTGTACAACTTCTTCAAGTCGCTCTCGGTGGAGCGAATGCAGCGCGCCGAGCAACAGGCCACTCGGCGCCTTCAGCCAGATGTACCTTCGGCCGACATCGAGATCGATGGCTACGTCATCGAGAGGTACTGCCCACACCGACGGGCCGATCTCTCGGTTTTCGGTGAAGTCGACGGTTCGACCATCACCTGCACGTTGCACGGTTGGAAATTCGACCTCGACAGCGGTCGGTGTCTCACCGCCGAAGACCACCGGCTCCGCGTGCGCCGCGCCGACTCGTGACCTTCATGCGATAAGCGAATCGGAACTTCCCGGTTCCGATCTTGTAATGATCGTCGACGTCGGGTCCGCAACTCGCGGTGCCGACACCTCGATGGGCAGCATCGAGGTGAACCACGGTGTTCGCGCACTCGTGCAGTTCGGTGACATCGCGTGCCGAGAACAGATCGGAGTCCCGGTGTCGGTTGGCCGACATGTGGAGTGACACCGGCTCGATCACCTCGATTCGCAGGATCTCGGTCGGATACTCGATCTCCATCCAGCGACAATCGGTGCGCAGACCGTATTCCTGGGGAAGAACATAAGGAAGGTC
>JBEGQB010000082.1:0-7596 GCA_041181165.1 Actinomycetota bacterium | reverse complement strand
GCAAGACGCCGTCAGTGCCCCCGAGGTCGAGCTTGCCCGAGCCTTCGGTTGGTCGGTAGCGCGCATCTTCGAGGTGACAGTGGGTGTCGGTCCAGCCGCTCGCGGGTCGAGTGGTGTTCATGGCGATAAGTGTCGTCGAATTCTTTGCTGCGCAGTTCTCGAACGGTGTCTCAAAGTGTGCGTCGAGGGAAGAGTGGATCGCCCTTCACGACCGTGAGCCCGCCGGGATACCGGCCCCAGGTCACGTCGTTCGGAATGCGCTGATCGGATACGAGACCCGGCATGCCGATGCGTTCCCATACCGCTTGCGCAGTGTTGGGCACGGCGGGGGAGGCGAGGATCGCAACGAGACGGAGAGTCTCGAGAGCGTTGCCCATCACTTCGTCGAGGTGCGCGCCCGGTTCGGCTTTCCAGGGTTCGTTCGCCTCGAGATAGGCGTTGGTCGCACGAATCAGTTGCCAGGTGGCTTCGAGCGCGCGGCTCGGTTGAACTTCGTGCCAGCGCTCGATCGTCTCGGTCACCGCGGTGCGCGCCGCTTCGGCCAATTCGCCATCGGCCGACGGAGTGGGTCCGATGCCATTGCACTTCTTGCCAACGACGGTGGCGACACGACTGAGGAGGTTGCCGAAGTTGTTCGCCAGATCGGAGTTGTAACGACCGATGAGGCCTTCGTACGTGAAGTCGCCATCGGCCCCATAGGGCGTTTCGGCCAACACGTAGTAGCGGAAGCCGTCGACTCCGACGCCTTCTGGGTTGGCGTCGTCGATGAGGTCGAGTGGATTCACGACGTTGCCGGTGGTCTTGGACATCTTCTCGCCGCCGACCAGCAACCAGCCGCCGACCGCCCAGCCCTTCGGGGGCTCGATACCGGCCGACATGAGCATGGCCGGCCAATACACGCAGTGGAAGCGAATGATGTCCTTGCCGATCAGGTGGAAGTCGACCGGCCATCGTCGGGAGAATTGTGCATCGTCGGTTCCGTATCCGACGGCGGTGATGTAATTCGCCAAGGCGTCGAACCACACGTACGTGATGTGTTTGGAATCCCACGGGAGCGGAATGCCCCACGAGAAGCTCGTGCGGCTGATGCTGAAGTCGAGAAGGCCTTGCTTGATGAAGCCGATGACTTCGTTCATCCGGTAATCGGGCACGATGGCCCCCGGGTGGTCGGCGTACCACTGGAGCAAACGGTCTCCGTAGCGCGAGAGCCGGAAGAAGTAGTTCTCTTCCTCCACTTGTTCGACGGGGCGTTTGTGGATCGGGCAGTTTCCGTCGGTGAGGTCGTCTTCGACGTAGTAGGCCTCGCACGCGACGCAATACAGGCCGCGATAGGTGTCGAGCTCGATGTCGCCGTTGTCGTAGCAGGCCTGGAGGAGCTTCTGCACACCGACTCGGTGGCGCTCTTCGGTGGTTCGAATGAAGTCGTCGTTGGTGATGTCGAGTCGATGCCACGCATCGGCGAAGAGCGGAGCGATCGAATCGGCGAACTGCTGGGGAGCGAGGCCGGCGGCGTCGGCTGCCTGCTGGATCTTGAGACCGTGTTCGTCGGTGCCGGTCAGGAAGTGCACGTCGTCGCCGAGGAGGCGGTGCCAGCGGGCCAGAGCGTCGCCCACGATCGTGGTGTACGCGTGGCCGAGATGCGGCTTGGCGTTCACGTAATAGATAGGAGTCGTGGCGTAGAAGGTTCCGGTGCCCGTGACGCGGGACGTGTTCTCGGAGCCGGCGACCACGGAGGCAAGACTACGGCTTCACTAGGGTCGTCACGTGGGGAATTCCGTGCCGACGACGCATGACTTCGAGTTCGATCGTGCAACGGCGTTGCATCGCGATGAGAAAGATCCGATGACTTTTCGCGGGGCCGTCGTGCCGGGTTGGGACATTCTCGGTAATGCCAACGGGGGATATCTGTTGGCCATCGTCGGACGAGCTCTCTCGATGGCCACCGGCCGCGCCGATGGCGTCACCGTGACCGCGCATTATCTGGCGCCGTGCCCGGCTGGTCCGGCGCGGGTGGAAGTTCGTCCGGTGCGTGCCGGCCGCCGTTTCTCCACGGCCACTGCATCGCTGTTCCTCGAGGACTCCGGGAAAGAGGCACTACGCGTGATCGCAACCCTCGGTGATCTGATCAGCGACCCCGGTGGGCCGACCGCGATGCAAGCCGAGCGACCGGACATCAGTCCGTGGGACGAGTGTCCGTCCATCTCGGCGACGTCGATCAATGAGTTCGCGTTCATTCACGGGCGATTGGCCACGCGGGCCGACGTCCGAGACATCGGCTTTCGCGACGGTCGGCCGTCGGGCGACGCTCTCATGCGCGGATGGTTCGCATTCAAGGACGACCGACCGGTCGACTCGTTGGCGATGCTGCTCGTGGCCGACGCGTTTCCACCGGCCGTCTTCAACCTGACGTTGCCAACGGCGTGGGTGCCGACCGTCGAGATGACGGTGCATGTTCGTGCGGTACCGGCCCCTGGTCCGGTGGCATGTTTCTTCCGCACACGTTTCGTGCAGAACGGATTGCTCGAAGAAGACGGAGAGATGTGGGACTCGTCGGGGGTGCTGGTGGCCCAGAGCCGCCAACTCGCTCTGGCGCCGCGCGCCTGACATCGAGTGTCCGAATCGGATCTCGAGACCTCGTCGAGAGCGATGGAGATGTTCGTTCAGAGATTCTTCGAGATCGCGAGGGCGATGTCGTAGACGTTCTTCTTGGGCGCTCCGGTACGCGCGGCAACCGAAGCTGCCGCATCGCGAGTGGAGGAACCGGCGGCGATTTCGGCTCGGACGAGCGACTCGATTTCCTCGGCCGACAACGACGGGGCGGGTGGAGCCCCGGCCAACACGATCACGTACTCGCCGCGCGGTTCACCGAGGCCGGTGATCATCTCGGCCAATGAACCGCGCCTGACTTCTTCGTGCAATTTGGTGAGTTCACGGCAAACGGCCACCGATCGAGCTGGCCCGCATGTTTCGATGAGGTCGGTCAGTGTGCGTTCGATCCGGTGCGGTGCCTCGTAAAGAACGATCGTGCGGGGCTCGCTCGCGATCTCGACGAGTCGGCGATCACGATCCTTGCCCGAGCGAGGAAGAAAACCTTCGAAGACGAAGCGATCGGTGGGCAAACCGCTGATCGTCACGGCAGTCAGGACGGCCGAGGCTCCGGGAACCGCCGTCACTTCATGACCGGCGGCGATCACGGCGGACACCAGTCGTTGGCCGGGATCGGAGATGCCCGGTGTGCCGGCGTCGGTGGCCAGAACGACGTCGCGTCCATCGTCGAGCGCGTCGATCACGCGCGGAATCGATGGCACCTCGGTGTGATCGTCGAGTCGCATGAGTGTGGCCTCGATGCCCAGGTTGTTCAGCAGCAGTCCGGTACGTCGGGTGTCTTCGCAGCACACCAAACCAGCGGCACGGAACTCCTCGATGGCTCGTGGTGAGAGATCACCGAGATTGCCGATGGGTGTGGCAACGAGGACGAGACGACTCATGTGGGCTCGGGTGTCTGCGCTTCGCTGGTGGCCACGCGTAGTTCGAGTCGGTCACCGACCCGGAGTCCCCATCGTGCGAAGGCCCCGATTTCTGCTTCGACCACTCGGTTGGCGCGAGGGATCGGCGCGCCGATCCGATTGCGATGCATCTGCACCGTCTTGATCACGATTCCGTTCACGTCGAGATAGGCGACGTCGACGGCGAAGCGCATTCCGATCGTGTGGACCCACCGACACGGTTGCAGTACGAGAGCACCGTCGAAGGATGGCCGCCCCAACAACCCTCGTCGGCGACTCGCCGCCGAGTCGGCCAGGAGAACACTGGCCAGAACGCGACCATCGCAGACGAGCCAGGCGCTCGGTTCGGTGGGTGTCGTGGCCATGGCGTCGTGGTGCTTCCTGTTCGTCGTGCCCGTTCTACACGTTGAAGCGGAACTCCATGACGTCACCGTCGACCGGGTGGTAGTCCTTTCCCTCGACGCGGATCTTGCCGACTTCCTTGGCCTTCACCCACGAACCCAGATCGAGCAATTCGTCCCAGTGGATGACCTCGGCCTTGATGAAGCCCCGCTGGAAATCGCTGTGAATGCGGCCGGCGCATTCCGGCGCGGTGGAGCCGGCGCGAAATGTCCAGGCACGGGATTCCTTCTCGCCGGTCGTGAAGTATGTGCGGAGTCCGAGGAGGTGGTACGCGCTGCGCACCATGCGGAAGAGGGCGCCCTCTCCGAGGCCGAATCCTTCGAGCATCTCGGCCCGTTCGGTCGGGTCCTCGATGGAGGCCGCCTCGGCTTCGAGTTGCACGCACATGCCGATCACCTCGACGTTGTCGCCCGCATCGTTGAACTCGGCCGTGATGCGCTTCTCGACCGCCGGAATCTGATCGAGTTCGCCTTCGCCCACGTTGGCCACGACGAGTACTCGACGATTGGTGAGCAGGAAGTGCGGGGCCAGAACCTCACGGTGTTCGGCCTTGAGGCCGGCGCGATACAGCGGGCGCCCCTCGGCGAGAGCAGCCTGAGCGAGTTCGAGCGCCTCGACTTCCGGAGCGAGATTTCGGTCGAGTTTGGATTGCCGTTGGGCTTGGTGCAGACGCTTCTCGACCGTCTCGAGGTCGGCGAGGGCGAGTTCGATCTCGACCACGCGCAGATGCTCGAGTGGATCGGAGGGCCCGGGTACATCGTCGTCGACGAAGGCGCGCAGCACGAGCACGATGGCGTCGACCTCGCGAATGTTCGCCAGGAACTTGTTGCCCAGACCCTCACCCTTGCTGGCGCCTTCGACGAGTCCGCCGATGTCGACCACTTGAACCGACGCGTGGATGGTGTTCTTGCTCTTCGACATTGCCGACAATCGATCGAGTCGATCATCGGGAACCTTGGCCACGCCGATGTTGGGGTCCTTGGTGGCAAAGGCGTACGGCGCGGCGAGTGCGCCACCGCCGGTCAGGGCGTTGTACAGGGAGCTCTTTCCGGCATTCGGTAGGCCGACGAGGCCGAAACGTTCCATGGAGGAGCCAAGGCTACCCGTCGCCCTCCGGCGCCGTCCGTGCCCACATCGTTCACATGCCGTACATCGCTTCCCTCATCGCCATCTCGACGATCGTTCCCGTCCTGCCACCTCTCGGTGGTCCCGAAACAACAACGAGCAGTTCGGTCGCGCCGGCCGCGTGTGCGGCTTATGCGATCGATGGTGCCCTCGAACCGCCGTCGAATGGTGAATGGGAGTTCACCGCCACCGCGTACTTGCACGACGGAAGCGAAGCGTTGCCCAATCACCGCGTTTACGCCGTGCCGACGATGGCCGCCGGATCACCACCGGTCGATCCGATCGAACTCGTCACCGATGCCGAGGGTCGGGCATCGATCACCCTCCCGGTGGGGGCCGAGGGGGTGCGGTTCATGTCGGAGAGCCCTGATTCACAGAACTGCCAAGGTCCCCGGGAGGTCGTGGCGGTGGAGGTGGAAGCGCCCCTTGGTCGGATCGGGGAACTTCCGGTCACGGGTGTTCCTGGTTGGCTGGTCACCGCGGCCCTCGTTCCGGCGGCCGCCGGAATCGGGATCATGGTGGGCCGGGGCCGCCATCGTCGGCCGACCCGGAACGTCCGACCGACCGGGTGAAACCCGCTCAGTGGGCGGTAGCGTTGGGTCCCTATGTCGAAGAAGACCAAGAAGCGCAAGGCACGGCTCCGTCGGTCGAAGGCCAACCACGGCAAGCGTCCCAACATGGGTCGCGGCTGAGTCTGCTCGCCAGTCTTCGTCTCTCCGCTCCCGCCACGGCTTGGGAGCGATTCGGTTTCACTGCGACCCGCTCGGATGCGGGGTGCAGTTTCTTTGCCGGTGGTCTTCGTTTCGAACTGATCGAGCCTGCACAACCGAGTGATCACTCCTCGGTTGGGATCATGGGTTGGGAATTCTCCGACCCCGATCGCCACGACTCACGGACGATCGAAGTCGATGGCATCAGTACGACTCTTGTCGGCGCTGCGAAATCAGATGCCGAAGTCTCGAACACCGATGGGGGTCCGTCGTGGATCGTCGGTGTGGATCATGTCGTCGTCATGACTCCTTCACTCGACAGAACATGTGGCGCCATCACCGAGCAACTCGGGTTGCCCCTGAAGCGCATCCGAGAAGTGGGTGGAGGCGTACGCCAAGGTTTCCACCGGGTGGGCCCGGTGATCGTGGAGGTCGTGGAACGGCCCGACATCGATGCCGGCGCGCCAGCGCGCCTGTGGGGATTGGTGTTCAACGTGTCGGACCTCGATTGGGCGGTGGCGGATCTGGGGCCCGATGTGATCGGCGAACCGCGGGACGCGGTTCAGAAGGGTCGTCGTATCGCCACGATTCGTACCGAGGCCGGCCTCGGGATCCCACTCGCGCTGATGACACCCGACATTCGCCCCAACCGCTGAGCGCCCGAGTGGCGAAGGTTCACCAACCTTCGTCGGCCTCGCGTTGGGCCATGTACTGCTGTCCGGCCTGACAATCCGAGACGAGAGTGCACCAGCGGCAGTTGTTCCCGGCTCGGACTTCCGGTGTACGACCGGCGAACTTGACCTCGAGGGCCTTGGTGAGCCCGTCGGCCAGACGTCGAGCCGCGGCGCGCAATGTGCCTTCGGTGATGTCTTCGGCCTCGATGCTGGCCGAATCGATGTAGAAGCTCGCGACCTTGCGCGGCGCGTTCCCGACGGTCAGGAGATCGATCAGCGCGTACAGGCGGAGGTCGTCGCGATGGGCGCCGAACTGCGCGCCGGTCTTGAGGTCGATGATCACTTTGTCGGGAGGTCGGCCGAGTGAGAGATCGACCTTGCCGCCGATGCGGACCCGCTTGTCGACGAGGTCGATACCGATGGAACTCTCGGTTTGGGGTGACCACGCACGTTTGATGGGCGGGAAACCCTCGAGGAAACGGGTGAAGAGCGAACTGCATTCCCCGATGAGTTCGGCGCGACCGTATTCGTCGAGGGTGACGAGGAAGTCGCCGATGTTCTTGTTGGGGTCGTTGCTGAGACGAGAGATCGATTCCTCGACGAGATCGGTGGGGGACACCCCGCCGCGGATGTTGATCGAGACCTCGATCGCCTTGTGCACGATGGTGCCGCGGGAATTGGCCGAGTTCCATTCGAAGTCGGCTTTGCCACCGAGGTAGTAGGCCTCGCACGAGTGCACATCGGTGAGACTCTGTTTGTTGAGGAAGAAGCGGTTCTCCCACGACTTGCCATCGGGAAGCAGATCGACGAATGGTGCAATGGCGGCGTCGATCTCGGCTCGTAATTCGGCGGCCAGACCCGCAGGGATGGCCGGGGCCGTACCGGATTTGCCGATGACGTCGATGACCTTCTGCTGGGCGGCGGTGTAGACGGGGCCCGAATCGGGTTCTTGCACGAACCGGACACTACGCGAGGGGTGTGACCTGGACAGCGAAGGGTCGTGAATCCCTGCCACACCTCGTTGGCAGAGTCGATCTCTCATGAGAACGACGTCCCGCCGCCCCGACTCGATGGATTCCCTCGAGTTCGCCTTGGTCGCCAAGGTGCTCGTGGTCGAGGCCCGTCGTCGGGGTTTGACGGTTCCCGGATTCCGTTGCCCACCACGCATCGTCGGAGTCG
>JBEGQB010000081.1:0-7629 GCA_041181165.1 Actinomycetota bacterium | reverse complement strand
CCGGTGGACGAAACCTCGCACTGACCCCTCGGTCCGACGCCGTCGACATCGAGAAAGCCGACGTCGACCACGACGCACCGCTTGCTTTCGTTCTCGGTGCCGAAGGTACCGGACTCAGCCAGAACACGCTCGACTCAGCGGATCAACGGGTGCGTATCGACATCGCCGACGACGTCGACTCGCTCAACGTTGGTCATGCGGCTGCCGCAGCCTTCGCGCTGACGCGACATCGAAATAGTCACCGTCGAAACTGAGTCGGCCTTCACGCACCGTGTGGAGCGACCATCCGGCGAAGGAGCCACCGGGAAGATCGCCCGTCCATTGAGCCCACGCCACGGCGTCGTCCCCACCGCAGTCGACGAGAGTGAAATCGGCGTCCGGGGAGACCGACGCCCGAAGGTACGACTTCGCATCGGTCTTCCAGAACTCCCGCACGAGTGCGTCGGCCGTACCAGCAACCGACGTTCCCTTTGCTTGGTGAGCAGCACTGAGATGATCAGGATGCACGTCGGGACGGATCGCTCCATAAGCCGCCGAATCCACGTAGTCGGAGGCGAAGCAAACGAGACCATCACGGAGCCTGTACACGCTCTGACCAGCAATGGGATGTTCGACACCGTTGACCGGTACCACCATCACCCAACGCGACCAGCCAACGGTGGTCTCGGCGACGGTTTCCCAATTGGCGAAGTACACACCCATCTTGGGTAGCCGCCGCTCCATCTCACCCATGAAGTCGGCAATTGCCTGACGTCCGTGTTGAGGGCCGGCGAACGGATCGCAATAGATGGCGTCGTCAGTGAAGAGCTCGACGAGACGCGTGTATTTCTGGCCATCCTCCACGGCACCGAACATCTGGATGACGTCGTGTGCGGTCGGCATGTTGGTCAGCCGCGTCCGCCGCCGGGAGCGACGGAGTTCACGCCATCGGTACGGAACGATGGATCGTGCTTTCGCAATTCGGCGCGAGCAATCGTCATCTTGTGTACTTCGTCCGGACCATCGGCCAACCGGAGTGTGCGGATGCCCGCGTACATTCCGGCCAGCGGGAAATCCTGCGACACTCCGCCACCGCCATGGGCCTGAATCGCCCGATCGATGATCTTGAGCGCGAGGTTTGGCGCGGCGACCTTGATGGCGGCGATCTCGGTACGTGCGCCCTTGTTGCCGACGGTGTCCATGAGCCAGGCCGTCTTCAGGGTGAGCAAGCGGATCATCTCGAGATCGATGCGAGCCTCGGCGATCCAGTCCTGGATGTTGGAGCGCTCGGCCACTCGCTTGCCGAAGGTCGTCCGGCTCAAGGTGCGCTGACACATGAGTTCGAGTGCGCGCTCGGCGGCACCGATGGTGCGCATGCAATGGTGGATACGGCCGGGTCCGAGACGGGCCTGCGAGATCATGAAACCGTCGCCCTCCGAGGCGATCAGATTGCTGGCCGGCACTCGGCAGTTCTCGAAGCGGACCTCACCGTGGCCTTCGACGTCGTTGTATCCGAACACCCGTAGATCTCGAACCACCGTCACCCCGGGGGTGTCGACCGGAACGAGAATTTGACTCTGCTGCTTGTGTGTGGCGGCCGACGTGTCGGTCTTGCCCATCACGATCATGATCTTGCAGTTCTTGTGGAAGATGTTGGACGTCCACCACTTGCGTCCGTTCAGTACGTAGTGGTCGCCGTCGCGCTCGATTCGCAACGAGATGTTGGTGGCGTCCGAAGAAGCGACGTCGGGCTCCGTCATGCCGAATGCGCTACGGATCTCGCCATCGAGCAACGGTCGCAGCCATCGCTCCTGCTGTTCGGCGGTACCGAACATCGTGAGAACTTCCATGTTGCCGGTGTCGGGTGCCGAGCAGTTGCACGCTTCGGATGCGATCGGGGAGCGCCCCATGATCTCGGCGAGCGGTGCGTAATCGAGATTGCTGAAACCTTCACCCCACCAACCACTGTGCGGCTGGAAGAGGTTCCAGAGCCCGCGCTTCTTGGCTTCGGCCTTCAAGGTGTCCATGATCGGCGGATAGAAGTGCGGATCGCCCGACTCGTGCACTTGCTGGTCGTAGACGGCTTCGTTCGGATAGATCCATTCGTCCATGAACGCAAGCAAACGCTCGCGGTACTCGAGACAACGTGCAGAGAAGGCGAAATCCATGGGATCGACCGTACTCCCTAGGACTTTCGGCGTCGAAACCCTCGTCGGTCCTCGGCTTTGAGACGGGCTTTCTGCTCGTCTTCGAGTGCTGCCTCCTCGGCAACGAGTCGCTTCATGCTCTCCAGTCGACGTGGATCGAGTGATCCGACTTCGACCGCTGCGGTGACTGCACAGCCCGGTTCTTCCTCGTGCTTGCAGTCTCGGAAACGACAGTGGTCCATCAGATCGAAGATGTCGGAGAAAGCGCGCTCGATTCCATGCCCGCTCGACCACAAACTCACGGCGCGCACGCCGGGTGTGTCGATCAGCCATCCGGCCGCGCCGACCGGATCGGCCGGGAGCGCAACGAGCGACGACGCAGTGGTCGTGTGGCGTCCACGTTGGTCGCCTTCTCTCACCGATTCGGTCCGCTGGGCCGAGTTGCCCACCAACGCATTGACGATGGTGCTCTTGCCGACACCACTGGCTCCGAGAAGGGCAATCGTCCGACAACCAGCCGCAAGTCGACGCAGAGCGTCCAGACCGTCGCCGCGAATTCCAGAAACCACATGGAACTCGACACCGGGTGCCACCGACTTGAGCGACTCGAGACGAACGTTCTCCTCTGTGATGTCGTCCAAGAGATCACGTTTGGAGAGAACGACGACGGGTGTGGCGCCGCTGTCGAAGGCGAGCACGAGCTCGCGCTCGAGGCGTCGTTGGTTCGGTGGGGATGCGATCGCATGCAGCAAGAAGACGTAATCGATATTGGCAGCGATGGTGTGAGCCTCGGCTCGCTGACCTTCGAAACTCGCCCGACGAACGAAAGCACTCCGACGAGGGAGCACCAACTCGATTCGCTCAGCGTCGTCCGATACGACCACCCAATCACCCACCGCAACATCGGCCCCGATGTTGCGTACCCGCGCCACGTCACCTGACGAGTCGCCAGTGGGTGGTGCGAACCAGACAGTGCTCCAACCACGATCGATTCGGGCCACCCGACCCGGTCGTGCATGCGGGCCGAGGTCGGCCGCGCACTGGCGCCATGTCTCGTCCCATGTCACATCCCATCCGAGGGATTCGTTTCCGACGTGCACGGATCCGACCGTAGCCTTCGTGCCGGCGTGTCCTCCCCCACCCAGCACGCCGAGGATCTCATGCTTGCCCGCATCGCCCGTTGGTGCTTCCGACATCGTTGGCTGACCGTTGCCATCTGGATTGCAACTCTCCTCGTCGGCTCGGCAGTGGCTCAGGGTGTGATGGGGGGCGATCGTTTCGAGACGCGATTCTCGATTCCCCAAACCGAAAGCCGTCGCGCTCTCGAACTCCTCGACGAAGCTTTCCCCGACAAGGACTCGGTGACCGACGCGCAGCTCGTCGTCGAGGCCGAGCAGGGCATCGACGACCCGAAGGTCAAGAGCGCGTTGTCGTCCTTGTTCGTGGCCGTGACCGATGGTGTACCGGGACTTCGCCTGACGAGCCCGTACGAACAACCGAGCATCACCAACCCCGGTGGCGGCGAACGACTCATTTCGACCGACCGCACCATCGCCTACGCCGAACTCGGCCTACCGGCCATCGAATCGCAAGAGGGTCAGAACCTTCTCGGTGAGCGGATCATGGAGGTCGCCCAAGAACACCTCGCTGATCAACCTCTACCCGCCGGCGTGAACCTCGAGTTCGGTGGTGATCCGTTCGTCGATTTCGAACTGCCCGAAAGCGAAGTCGTCGGGCTCCTGGCCGCCATCATCATCTTGGTTCTCGCCTTCGGGTCGGTACTGGCGATGGGTCTGCCCATTGGAACGGCCCTCATCGGCCTCGGAACCGGCGTGGCGATCATCACGATGATCAGTCACATCATGGAGATGCCCGACTTCTCCTTGCAGATCGGCGCGATGATCGGCATCGGCGTCGGGATCGACTACGCGCTCTTCATCGTCACTCGATACCGAGAAGGTTTGCGCAGTGGTTTGCCGCCCGAGGAAGCCACCGTCGTGGCCGCCGATACTGCCGGTCGTGCGGTTCTGTTCGCCGGCATCACCGTGATGATCTCGTTGCTCGGCATGTACATGATGGGCATGGCTTTCGTGTACGGCTTGGCCATCGCC
This sequence comes from Actinomycetota bacterium, assembly GCA_041181165.1. GTDB lineage: Bacteria > Actinomycetota > Acidimicrobiia > Acidimicrobiales > Ilumatobacteraceae > Casp-actino8. Next base: position 3,392 of record JBEGQB010000081.1, on the reverse strand, counting down.
GGGTCGGTTGCAGTTGGCTTCATGGTGCTGGCTGCTCTCACTCTCCTGCCGGCTCTGCTGTCGCTCGTGCGCCATCGCATCGACGTGACCACTCGCGCTGCTCTTGCCGCCCTCATCCTCTTCGCCACGTTGTCTCTGGTTGGTGTCGTGTTCTTCGGAACGTTGTCGCTTCTTCCCATTGGGCTCCTGGTGGCCATCGTGGTGATGGCGGCAAGTTTCGTAATCAAGAGTTGGCGCAAACCGATCGCTCATCGTGAGCCGAAGCCGCGAGAAGAACAACTGTGGTTCCGCTGGAGTCGACTTGTTCAGCGGCGGCCATGGACGTCGTTCCTTCTCGGGCTCGCGTCACTGATCGCACTCACGTTGCCGCTCTTCGGCATGCGCCTTGCCCTCAGTGACAACGGCAACCGCGCTGAATGGCAGACGGCTCGACGTGCCTACGACTTGCTTGCTCGAGGTTTCGGGCCCGGATTCAGTGGTCCGCTCACGCTTGTCGGCGAGGTGCCTTCGGGAGTCGATGCCGCAACGCTGGAGCAGACGAACGCGTCGCTCACTGACGCCATGCGTGCCGAAGACGGTGTTGCGTATGTGTCCGAGCCCATGATGGCCACTCCGGAACTCGTTCTATGGAAGGTCGTGCCCGATACTGCACCGCAGGACGAAGCGACTTCGGAACTCGTGCACCATTTGCGTGATCAAGTGATCCCGGCATCTCTCGAGGAGTCGTCGGCATCCGACTACCACATCAACGTTGGTGGCTTCACGGCCATTGCCGTCGACCTCTCCGATTACTTCGGACAGCGGGTGTTCGTGTTCATCGCCGCTGTTCTTCTCCTTTCATTCCTGCTTCTCATGGCCGTGTTCCGCAGCCTCCTCGTACCGCTCAAAGCCGTTCTCATGAACCTGCTGTCGATCGGCGCGGCCTACGGCGTCGTGGTGGCGGTGTTCCAGTGGGGATGGCTCGCCGATGTGATCGGCGTGGGCCGCGCTGGTCCGATCGAACCCTTTATCCCGATGATGCTCTTCGCCATCGTTTTTGGTCTGTCGATGGACTACGAGGTCTTCTTGCTTTCGCGGGTGAAAGAAGAGTTCGACCGCACCGGTGACAACAGTTCGGCGGTGGCCGACGGGCTCACGGCCACCGCGCGCGTGATCACTGCGGCGGCCCTGATCATGGTTGCCGTCTTTGGAAGTTTCGTGGCCGGGGACGACCGCACCGTGAAGCTGTTCGGACTCGGTCTCGCCGTCGCCGTCTTCATCGACGCCACTCTGGTCCGAATGGTGCTCGTACCTGCGACGATGGAACTTCTCGGAGCGCGCAACTGGTGGATCCCGAAGTGGCTCGATCGTGTGCTCCCGCGCATCGAAGTAGAGGGTCACCAGACCACGGGTGGAACACAGCCCACTTGACAAGCGACCGGCCGATGCCGTAGCGCTAGATAAATATGACCGCCCCCACCGGTAAGCCCCTCGTCATCGTCGAGTCTCCTGCCAAGGCCAAGACCATCGGTACTTTCCTCGGCTCGGACTACGAAGTTCGCGCCTCGGTTGGCCACGTTGCCGATCTGCCGTCGAAGGGTTTGGCCGTCGATGTCGACAACCACTTCAAGCCCGAATACGTGCTCACCGAGCGCGGCACCAAGGTGGTCAAGGAGCTCCGTCAACTCGTCAAGCAGGCCTCGGCTCTCTATCTCGCAACCGACGAAGACCGAGAAGGTGAAGCCATCAGTTGGCATCTCTTCGAGAACCTGAAGTCGGCGGTGAAGCCCGGTGTGCCGGTGCACCGCGTGGTGTTCCATGAGATCACCAAGGGAGCCATCGATCACGCCTTTGCCAATCCACGCGATCTCGACATCGGACTCGTGGACGCTGCCGAGACCCGCCGCATTCTCGATCGGCTGTTCGGGTACGAGGTGTCACCAGTTCTCTGGCGCAAGGTCAACCGGGGGTTGTCCGCCGGCCGCGTTCAATCGCCCACCATCCGTCTGATCGTCGAACGCGAACGGGAACGCATTGCCTTCGTCACCGCCTCCTATTGGGGACTCGATCTCATCAGCGCCACCAGCCCCTCGTTCAAGGCGGCCCTCCTCGAACTCGATGGTGTGCGCATCGCCACCGGGAAGGACTTCGACGAGAAGGGTCGGCCGAACGACAAGGTCACGGTCCTGGCTGAAGCGACCGTGACCTCGCTCGTGGATCGGCTCGGGTCGGCGCCGGTCACGGTGCAGTCGGTCGAGGAAAAGCCCTACCGCTCGTCACCCAAGCCACCCTTCATGACGAGCACTCTCCAGCAGGAAGCCGGGCGCAAACTTCGCCTGTCGGCCCAGCAAGTGATGCGTACCGCCCAGGGTCTGTACGACCGGGGATTCATTACATATACACGTACGGATTCGGTGGTGCTTTCCGATGAGGCCCTCGGTGCGGTGAGGGACCAGATCCGGGCCGACTTCGGCGGCGACTTCCTGACCGAAACCCCCCGCCGATACGCCAGCAAGGTCAAGAACGCCCAGGAAGCCCACGAAGCGATCAGGCCCAGCATCCCGCTTCGCCATCCCGACACCGTGGCGGGTCAACTCTCGGGTCCGGACCTTGCGCTCTACCGCCTCATCTGGCAACGGACCATGGCCTCGCAGATGGCCGACGCCAATGGCGTGACCGTATCGATCCGCTTGGCCGCCACCGCTCCGGCCACTTCGACTGCTTCGGCCAACCAGTGCGTGTTCTCGGCAAGTGGAACCACGATCACCTTCGCCGGCCATCGCAAGGCCTACGAAGAAACCCGCGAGGACGATTCGGAAGGCGGCGAAGAAACCGAGGCGCTGCTACCTCCGTTGAAGTTCGGCGATTCCGTGCGCGTCGATCAGTTGATTCCGACCGGGCATGAAACCTCACCGCCGGCGCGCTTCACCGAAGCATCGATCGTGAAACGACTCGAGGAGCTCGGGATCGGCCGGCCATCCACGTGGGCGTCGATCATCCAGACGATCCAGGACCGCGGCTACGTGTGGAAGAAGGGACAGGCTCTCGTTCCCACGTGGACGGCATTCGCCGTGGTGACCCTCCTCGAGAAGCACTTCGGCGAAATCGTCGACTACCAGTTCACCGCTGGTGTGGAGGAAGAACTCGACCAGATCGCCAACAAGGCGTTGGCCAAGGACGAATGGTTGCGCGCGTTCTACTTCGGCGATGCCGAAATGGGTGACCTCGGCGAACTTGGTCTCAAGCGGCTCATCGAGCAGAACATCACCGACATCGACGCCGCAGCAATCAACTCGTTCACCATCGGTGCCGACCCGTCCACGGGAGAGGTCGTGGCAGTGAAACCAGGCAAGTACGGACCGTATGTGAAGCGCGGCGAGGACACCGCGAGCGTGCCCGATTCTCTGACGCCG
>JBEGQB010000080.1:0-7633 GCA_041181165.1 Actinomycetota bacterium | reverse complement strand
ACGAAGCGCAAATCTTTGCCCGGCCGGTACCACAGCCGCGCCTGCGCATCCGACTCGACATCGTGCCACCGTCGTTTCACGAGTTCGCGCTTGACGACCTTGTTGGTCTGAGTCATCGGGAACTCGTCGACGATCTGCACGAAAGTCGGGATCCACTTCGGACCGAGGTCGCCCTGCTGGGCGAGGAAGTCGGCGAATGAATCCGGGTCGAAGGTGGCGCCCGGCAGTAGTTGAACGGCCGCCATGACCCGATCACCTATCTCCGCATCGGGAACTCCGTACACCGCGGCGAGGATCACGTCGGGGTGGCGCATGATGATCCGCTCCACCGGCGCCCCCGCGAAGTTCTCACCATCGACACGAATCCAGTCGGCGGTGCGTCCGGCGAAGTAGAAGAACCCGGCTTCGTCGCGATAGGCGAGGTCGCCGGTCCAGTAAGCGCCGTCACGCAATCGCTCGCGATTGGCTTCGTCGTTGCGCCAATAACCCTCGAAGGTGCCGCCACCGGCGTTGACGATTTCGCCGGTTGCTTCTTCGGCATTCAGCAGTCGCCCGTCGGCATCGAATCGAGCCCGCGGACATTCTTCACCGGTGTCGGGATTGCGGACCGAGATCGACGGCTGGGCGGCCACGCCGAGTGAACCGGGTGGCATATCGGGGATGCGCACGATCGAGGCTCCGGTTTCGGTCTGACCGTATCCATCGGTGAGTTTGCAACCGAATCGCTCGGCGAAGAGAGCCAGATCCGATTCGGAGCCCTCGTTGCCGAAGCCGCGTCGCAACGGGTTGTCGGCATCGTCGGGCATCTCCGGTGTGGCGAGGATGTAAGCGAGGGGTTTGCCGACGTAGTTGAAATACGTTGCTCCGAAGCGACGCACATCGGGGAGAAATTCCGAGGCCGAGAACTTTCGGCGCAGAGCGACCGATGCACCAGAAACGAGTGAAGGTGCCCAGCCCGTGAACAGCGCATTGGAGTGGAAAAGGGGCATCGAAATGTAGGTCACGTCGTCGGGTCCGAGTTCGGTGATCATGCGCATGGACCCGGCCACGAAGTTCAGCCGACGGTGGCTCGTGATCACGGCCTTGGGCGCGCCACTCGTTCCCGAGGTGAAGAGCAAGAGGAAGGTCGACGCCGGATCGATCGGGATTTCGGCAGCCGAGGGAAGAGGCGCGCCGTCGAAAGCCGACAACAGAGTTCGATACGCGTCGGAGTCGGTGTCGAGAACGGCATCGGAGGCGGCCCCGAGATCGAGGCCGTCAAGAAGTCCGACTTGCGAACTCTCGGTCACCACGACCTGACATTCGGTGTGCGTGATGTCGCGCGCGAGTTCGGCACCTCGTCGGGTCGGATTGATACCGACCACGGTCGCACCGCAGACCGCGGCGGCGCCGAGCCAGAGCGTGAACTCGGGGGTGTTGTCGAGCAGGATGCCGAGATGGGCCGGGGTGCCGACCGGGCGACCACTCATTCGCTGTCTCCACCAAGCGGCGCGACGAGCGACCTCGGCGCACCATTCGCGATACGTCATGGACGAGTTCTCGAACTTCACCGCGATGTTGTCGTCGGCGACTCGCGCCCGAACGTGGTCGGCGAAGGTCGGTTCGACTGCCTCAGACGCCACTGGCCACCTCGTACGCCGAATGCATCGCGCCCTCGATGTATCCAACTTCGCCGGCGTCTCCCACGACCGAGACCTCGAGTCCCGCTTCGCGCAAACGTTCGGCCAGTCGGGTGTCGGGCTCGACGTCCGAGGCGACGATCACGGTGTCGCCACGCGCTTCGTATTCCTGATCTCCCGAGCGGTACCGCACCGCCGCCTTGCTGATCGAGACGACTTCGGCTCGACGAACGAGCGCGACGCCATGTGCATCGGCACGACGCACGGCGGTCCAACGTCGAGGCATGGCCATGGGAAGCCCCATGTGCGGCCCGGATTCGAGGACCGTCACACGACGACCGCGTTCGGCCAGGAACTCGGCGAGTTCGAGACCGACGAGCGAGCCTCCGATCACGACCACTCTCTTGCCGACCGGCATCCACGCCTTCGAGAGCGCGCGAATTCGATTCGCCGATCCCAGAATGCCGATCGCCCGCCCGGCCGTCACGACGACACGGGCCAGCGGACCGATCGCCCGACCGGCCGATTCCCCGGTGATCAGCGCGCGCAAGGTATCGCCGGTGAGGACATGGGGCAGATCGGCCCCCGGTACCGCAGGCTTGCCTCGACGCGCCCCCGTGGCCACGATCACGGCATCGGGCTCGAGAGCCGCGACGAGTTCGAGATCGGCCTCGGTGTCGAGTTGTACGTTCACACCGAGTCGTTCGATCTCATGGATCAACCAGTCGACGAGTTGCGCGTTGGCCGGGGTGGTCAGTTGCGAGAACCACACGGTTCCTCCGAGCCGACTCCCCTTCTCGATGAGTGTCACCAGCGCACCGCGTTCGGCGGCCACCCGGGCCGCCTCCATCCCCGCTGGTCCACCACCGATCACCACGACATGACGAGCCGATGAAACCGGCTGGAGAACGGCTTTGTCTTCGTGACCGAGTGCTGGATTCACGGCGCACTTCGGAGTGCCGTCGAAGAAGTTCTGCTCGACACAGACGTAACAGTTGATACATGGCCGCACTGATCCGCGCTCTCCGGCCCGGAGTTTGGCCACGAGATTCGGATCGGCGAGCAGCTGGCGACCCATCGAGACGAAGTCGCAGTCTCCCGCCGCGATCATTTCCTCGGCGACTTCGGGCAGCACGCGTCCGACGGCGATCACCGGCACCGTCACCCGGCGCTTCACGGCCCGGGCGAACTCCCGATATTGCGCGACGCCGGAAGGGAGAGGTCCTTGCGTGAAATCGGCGAAAGGATTGTGCGCGTTGGCCGAAACATGGATCGCGTCGGCACCTGCCCGCTCGATCAGTGCCGCCGCCTCGGCGGTTTCGGTGGGGGTGAGACCCCCTTCGAGCCCGTACTCGAAACCGTTCAGCCGCACGATGACCGGAAACTCGGCCCCGACCTCACTCTTCACGGCGCGCACCACTTCACAGGCCAGTCGGGCCCGATTCTCGAGTGAACCACCCCAGCGATCGTCGCGCCTGTTGTAACCGGCGGAGAGGAAAGTGGAAATGAGATAACCGTGCGCTCCATGGATCTCGACTGCATCCGCTCCGGCCGACTTGATTCGACGGGCCGCCCGCACGAACTGATCGATGACCCAGGCGAGATCGTCCTCGTCGGCGACCGTGTACGTCGCGCGCTTCCCCTGTGACGCAGTGGCCAGACCCATCAATTCGTTCGTCGGGTTGTCCTGCAGAGCCGACAGGTCGAGGTTCCCCTCGGGAACCGAGGGAACGAGTTGCGGTCGGTCATCCGCGGTGTCGACACTCGCGGTCTTGCCGTGGTGACACATCTGCATGCACAGGCGACCACCGGCCGCGTGCACCGAGTCGGCCAGACGACGGAGTCCGGGCACGAATCGATCGTCGGAAAAGGCCGGCTGATGCCGCGAGGTCGCACCGATCGGCCAGGCCACGGCGCCAGTTCCGGTGATCACCATTGCGGTTCCACCCGCGGCCCGTGCGGTGTAATGCGCGATCTCACCGTCGCTGATCTCTCCCTCGACGCACAGATTCATGTCCATGGCCGGCAGAAAGACCCGATTGGAGAGTTCCAGACCGGCGATCCGACCCGGAGCCAGAAGATGAGTGAAAGACGACGTCATCGGCTCAAGAACTCGTGTCACTGCGCTGGATCGCCCGCTCGTCGGTGCCGAGGTAACTCGCGATCACCACCGGGTTGGCGCGGACCGAGGCCGGATCTCCCTCGGCGATCACCTGGCCGGCCTCCAAGCAGTAGATCCGATCGCTGATCGACATGACCATCGGCATGTCGTGCTCGATGATCAGGATCGCAGCCCCCAATTCGTCCTTGATCGTACGAATGAGTGGAGCGAAGGCTTCGGTCTCGCGTTGAGCGACTCCGGCCGTCGGCTCGTCGAGCAACAACAACTTCGAGTCGAGCGCGATGAGCGCACCCAATTCGACGATACGACGAGTGCCGGTCGAGAGTTCGCTCATGAGCGCGTCGGCGTAACGTCCGAGTCCGAGGTAGCCGATGATCTCGTCAGCTTCCCGGCGATTGCGGGCTTCGCGCTGCGGAGACGGGGGCAACGCGAGCATCGAAGGTACGAGAAGTGAGCGACGCCGAGATTCGAGCGCGACCATCACGGTCTCGCGAACGGTGAGCGAAGAAAACAAGCGCGCGTTCTGGAACGCCCGCCCCTGACCGAGACGGGCTCGCTGATGGGCGGCCAACGACGACACATCACGCCCGAAGAGTTCGATCACTCCGGTCGATGGAACCAGGCCCGACACCGCGTTCACGATGGTCGTCTTCCCGGCACCATTGGTTCCGATCAGACCAACGATCTCCCCCGGCCGCACTTCGAGCGAGACATCGCTGACGATCGTGCGACCCCCGAGTGACACCGACAGCCCATCGGTTCGCAAAGGTGATGTCGGACTCGGAGTTCGAGTGCCGTTCGCCAGCGATGCCACCAAGGCACCGGCTTCTCGCACGGGTGGCTGCCACTTGGATCGGCGCGAGATGTAAGCGAGCAGATTGTCTCGAATCGAGTGCACGATCGAGATGAGGCCGCTCGGGAAATAGAGAAGAACGACGAGCATGCCCACTCCACTGGCGAACAATTCGACTTGCTGAGTGCCGTCGAACACCACGGGGAGACCCACCACGACGAGTGTGCCGAGGACGGCACCGGTGATCGAGCCGACGCCACCGACCACGGCGATGGCCACCACCCGCAACGACTCTTCGAAGTCGAACGACAGTCCGTCGATCTTGAACTGCCCGTTCTTGGCCACGAGCGGCATCAGTCCTCCGGCCAGTGCAGCCAAACCACCCGACACCGCGAAGGCGAGGAGCTTGGCACGGGTCGGGTTCACGGTGAAGGTGGCGGCCGAGTTCTCGTTGTCGCGCGTGGCGATGATCGAACGGCCGATTCCGGTGCGACGGATCCGCCAGACGAGAACGATCGCCACCGCCGCGACCAGAAGGCTGAACCAGTAGACACCGTCGTAGTTCTTCCCCTTCACCGTCCAGAAGAGGAGGCGCAGACCCTTGGCTCGATCGACTTCGAGTTGTGCGGTGCCCCCACCACCGGGCGACACCTTCTCGGCGACGATGAACCACGCACGAATCGCCAAACCGAATCCGAGCGTGACCACCGCCAGGTACAAACCCTTCACTCGCAACGCGGGCACGCCGATCACCAGCGCCGCCGCCACACCGATCGCCACGCCGAGGGCGAGTGAGACGAGGTACGGAAGATCGTGCGAGTAATAGACGGTCATGTACGCGCCGAGTGCCACGAAACCGAACTGACCGAGCGACAACTGTCCACCCCATCCGGTCACGACGGTGACCGACAGCGCGACGATCAGGTACACCGGGATGACGGCGAACTTCAGAAGATCACTGGCCTTGTCGACCTGACTGGGAACGACGAGGGCCAATCCCACGAGCAGAAGGACCCCGACCGCGGTGAGCGAACGGTAGAGCGGATGACGGGTGAGTTCGACACGGGCGGCTCGTACCTTGTTGGTGAGTTGCCACGCGTCCTCACCAGCGACCTGACGACGGCCGACCGTGAAGAGGACGAGGAGAAGGATCACGAAGAGGATCGCGATGTTCGATCCATCGGGCAGATCACCGCTGATCGACCACGTCACGAGCAGTCGGTCGATGAGCCCTCCGATGAGACCACCGACCAGCGTCCAACTGAACGAACGCATACGACCGATCATGGCCGCCGTCAAGGAGAGAAGCAGGAGTTTGGGACCGAGCGCGTTCTGCACCACTCCGAGCGATCCACCCTGGAGCGGAGCGATGAGGAGCGTGCTCAATGCGGCCAAGAGCCCGGCCAGTGCCCACACCATCGTCGAGACACGACGCACACCGATACCGGCGAGCTGCGCGGCCGAGAAGTTGTCGGCCGTGGCGCGTACCTGCATTCCGAACACACTTCGATGCACGAGCCAGCCGAGGAAAACCATCAGCGCCGGAACGATCAAGAGAACCGTGAGTTGGGGTCCGGTGACCGTGATTCCGGCGACGTCCCAGGTGCCGCTGATCAGAACCGGATAGGTGACGCTCGTGGCCTCTTCGTCGGCGATCGGCAGTCGGAGTTGCAGCAATTGGATCACTTGAGTGAGTCCGAGCGTGGCCACGAAGAGCAGAAGCCTCGGCTGAGTGAACAAACGGCGCAAAACGAGTTCGGCTGCGGCGCCGAGAACCACCCCGCTCACCAAGGCGAGCGGCAACGAGAGTCCGTAGGGAATGTCGTAGCGGATCTGGAAGACCGCCATGAGATATCCCCCGAACGCACCGATCTGACCGTGGGCGAAGTTGATGACTCCCGTGGCGCGGTAGATCAATAGGAGGCCGAAGGCGACGAGTGCGTAAACGAGACCTTGGATCAGTCCGTCGAACACGATGTCGTTCGAGTACGTCAGTGCGATGAGTCCGTTCATGCGCCGGCTCCGGAAAGGAACACGGCCCGCAACAGATCGCCGCGCTCGAGGAGTTCACGAGCCGGACCCTCGAACTTCACCTGGCCCCGTTCCATGAACACGGCCCGATCGGCGATGGAAAGTGCGACGTTCACCGATTGCTCGACGATCACCATCGTGATCCCCTGCTGCTTCAGACGCTCCACGACGACGAGGAGATCCTGCACGACCACTGGGGCCAGTCCGAGCGACAGTTCGTCGATGAGGAGAAGTTCGGGATCGAGCATCACCGCTTTGGCCAAGGCCAACATCTGTTGTTGACCGCCCGACATGGAACCGGCCCGTTGATCGGCCCGCTCGCGTAGCACCGGGAAGGTCTCCTCCACCACTGCGATCCGTTCGCGTCGCTTCGCGGCATCGGGGATCTGTCGGCTCCAGAGCGCGAGGTTCTCGGCGACCGACATCGAGGGGAAGACCGCTTCTCCTCCGGGCACGAGAACCAGACCCATGGATGCGCGGTACTGGGGATCGACCAACGAGATGGTTCGACCGTTCATGCGCACCACGCCGCGGTCGGGCATCTTGAGACCGGCGACGGCCTTCAGAATGGTCGACTTGCCGGCGCCGTTCGTGCCGAGGAGTGCGAGCACTTCGCCTTTGCGCACGTCGAACCCGACGTCGAACAAGACCTGGAGATTGCCGTAGCTCACATCGACGTTGCGCACCTGAAGGACGGGCACGTTGTCGGGTTCACGACTCACACGTTCACGTTCGGCCTGTTGCTCGCGAAGCTCGGCCGCGGTGAGGGCGATGTCGCGCATCATGTACCGACTGCCGTACACGATGAGGAATCCGCCGAGCAGAGCCGCCGGTGGGACGATCGCCGTGAGAGCGGTGCGTTCACCGTGCGCATCGGACAACGCGCCGGCCAAGAGGCCACCGAAGAATCCGCCCATCAGGAAGATGTACACACCCACCATCGCGAAGGCCTGCGAGCGCATCTGATACGGAATGATCGCCGAAACCGCCGGGCCCATCTGCGTGAACGCCGCACCTTGGAACGCGTAGCCGATGGTGACGAAGGCGATCATGACCGGCGCGCTCTGG
>JBEGQB010000079.1:0-7689 GCA_041181165.1 Actinomycetota bacterium | reverse complement strand
CCGAAGGCGATGTGGTCTGGATCGGCGAATTCTCGTTCGACTACCACCCCGATCGCTGAGCAGACTCTGTCCGACATGAACACTCAACGGATCATCGTCAAGATCGGGACTTCATCGCTCACCGACGCGCTCGGAGTGATCGATCGCGCCGTCATCGCCGATCTCTGCCGTCAGATCGGTTCTCTGAGATCCGCCGGGCACGAGGTCGTGCTCGTCACTTCCGGTGCCGTGTCAGCTGGTGTTTCCGCTCTCGGGCTCGACTCGCGACCGACCGAGATCCGCACCTTGCAGGCACTCGCCGCCGCCGGACAGAGCCGCTTGATGGAGGTCTACAACGCCGAGTTCGCCGCCGTCGGTCTGGTGGCCGCCCAAGTGCTTCTCGTGCCGCATGACTTCGTGGATCGTCAGCAGTATCTGCACGCTCGCACGACTCTCGAGGAGCTGCTCCGACTCGGATGCGTTCCGGTCGTCAACGAGAACGACGCCATCGCGAACGACGAGATCCGATTCGGTGACAACGACCACATCGCCGCACTCCTCTCTCATCTCTTGCGGGCCGATGTGCTGATTCTTCTCACCGACACCGATGGTCTCTACACCGCCGATCCCAAAACCGATCCCACGGCAACACTGGTGACCGATGTGTGGGAAGGCGATCCGCTCCTCAGCGTCAGTGCAGGCGCGACCGGAAGCAACCGAGGCAGTGGTGGCATGGCTTCCAAACTCTCGGCGAGCCGTATTGCGTCGTGGTCCGGTGTCCGAGCGGTCATCGCCCGCGCCACCATTCCCGGTGTTCTGCATCTCGCCGTCAACGGAGGTCTCGATGGTTCGCCGCGGGTGGGGACAACTTTCCATGGCTCGGATCGACAGCTGTCGTCCCGGCAACTCTGGATCGCCTTCGCCAGCGAAACCTGTGGTCGTGTGGTGGTCGACTCCGGGGCGGCACGAGCCCTGGCCCGCGGCACCAATTCACTCCTTCCCGCCGGTGTCACCGCGGTCGATGGTGACTTCGAGTCCGGAGACACCATCGAGCTCGCCGATGCGGATGGTCACGTGATCGCCAAGGGCACGGCAGTGATGACCGCGGCTCAGATCAGATCATCGATGGGTCACAAGACCGGTGATCTCCCCGAGGGTCTACCGAATGTCGTCGTGCATCGCGACGGTTTGGTTCTGCTCACTCAGCCGGCGGACTGACCTTCGAGCGCAACCGATCCCGCAAGGCTCGGACGTGCCCGACTTCGGGTGAACGCAACAGCGTCAATGCTCCGAGATACACGACGAAACCGATGAAAGCTCCGATCACGAGACGAAGGAGGGCTCCGCTGCCGTCGTTGTCGCCGAAGGCACGAATCGCCAACCAAACGACTGCCCCCATGATGGCCCCGGCTCCGACCATTCGCGACAGGTTGGTCAGTACCTCGATGGCCGGAAAGTCCGGCACCTTGATGGCGAGCACGAGAATGGCGATGACCGCCGCCACGATGTAGGAGATGGCAAAGGCGAGACCGAGACCCAGGACGTCGAATGGACCGGAGAGAGCGAAGGCGAGCACGACGTTGATCAGACATTGCACGCAATTGATGAGGAACGGCGTGCGCGTGTCCTGGTGCGCGTAGAAACCCCGCAAAGTGAACAAGTAGACCGAATATCCAGCGAGTCCGAGGGAAAGTCCGGCCAGTGCGCGCGCGGTGTTGTCTGCGGCGGCCGCATCGAACTGACCGTGCTGAAGAAGCGCACCGATGATCGGGCGGGCCAGAGCCAGGAACCCGAAGGCCGCCGGAACGGTGAGAAGGCCGACGAGACGAATGCCGAGCGATGTGCGCTCGACGAATTCCTCGCGGTTGCGGCGCGCCACGGCACGTGCCATCTCGGGAATGAACGTCGTGGCGATGCTCATGGCCAACAAACCATGGGGGAAGTAGAAAAAGGTCGAAGCCTTGGCGTAGGCGTCTTGTCCGCCGCTTCCCGGGGAAGCCAGGTTCTTGACGACCACGACCGTGGCCTGATTGGCGAGCACGTATCCGAACGTCCAGCCCGAGAGTGCAAAGAGCTTCTTGACCGCTGGGTGACGGGGTCGGAATCGGAAGCGGAAGTTCAAGCCGGCCTGATGTATGGCCGGCAGCAGGATGAGCGCTTGGAGGGCAATTCCTCCGGTCGCGCCCAAACCGAGTAGCCACCGAAACGACGGGCTGTCGAGGACGTCGCGCAACACCGGGTTCTTGTCGTCGAGAAGAGTTGGCACGTAGAGCAGCGAACAGATGACGACGACGTTGGCGAGAACGGGAGACCACGCGGCGGCGAAGAATCGCCGCTGAGCATTGAGAAGCGAGCCGAGAAGTGCCGCGATGCCATAGAAGAAGATCTGCAACAAGAAGATCCGCGCGAGTGCGGTGCCGACGGTGCGAAAGTCGTTCGCATCGACACTCGAGTCAGGGTTGAGCGAGAAGACTCGAAAGATCCAGGGTGCTCCGACGACGGCGATCGCCGTGATCACGGTCAGGACGACGATGCTCACGCCCACGACGGCTTCGGCCGAATCACGGTCGTCGTCTTCGAGCATGCGCGTGAACAGTGGAACGAGTGTCGCCGACAGGACGCCACCAAGGAGGAGTTCGTAGACCGCGTTGGGGGAGTTGTTGGCGCCGTCGTAGGCATCGGCCAGGGCGGTCTGACCGATCACGAAGCCGAAAACGATGACCTTCAACATCCCGGTGAGACGCGACAGGCCGGTTCCGAGTGCGACCACGGCATTCGAGCGCAACAGATCGTGTGCTCGCTGGTCCCCGGCCATCGGGCAAAGGGTAGATCACGTACGACCAATTGACCGTCTGATCAGGGCAACTTGTAGGGTGAAACTATGCAACATCGCTTTGCCTCTGTTCAGCAGGTCCGTGACGGTCTGCGCGACGTCAACTACCTCGCCGACGACGGCATTGCCGGGGTTGCCTTCCTCGCCGACCGCCTCGGCAAGCCCGTTCTGGTGGAAGGGCCGGCGGGAACCGGCAAGACCCAGTTGGCCAAGAGCATCGCCGAACTCACCGGTGCCCGGCTGATCCGTCTGCAGTGCTACGAGGGCCTCGACGAGTCCAAGGCGCTCTACGAGTGGAACTACAAGAAGCAGTTGTTGCGTATTCAGGCCGACAAGAACAGCGATTCGTGGAGCGAGATCCACGACGACATCTTCAGCCGCGAGTTCCTCCTCACCCGTCCGCTGCTCGAGGCGATCAGCGCCCCGGACCCGGTCGTTCTTCTGATCGACGAAGTCGACCGCGTGGAAGTCGAGACGGAGGCGTTGCTCCTCGAGATCCTGTCGGAGTACCAGGTGTCGATTCCCGAACTCGGAACCATCACCGCGACGCAGATCCCTATGGTCTTCCTGACCTCGAACAACACCCGCGAGTTGTCGGAGGCCCTGAAGCGCCGCTGTTTGTATCTGCACGTCGACTACCCGTCGATGGAGCGAGAGAAGGAAATCGTGCTCACCAAGGTGACGGGCATCACCGAGCATCTCGCCGACCAAGTGGCGCGCATCGTCCGCAGCATCCGGCAACTCGATCTGAAGAAGGCTCCGAGCGTCAGCGAAACTCTCGACTGGGCACGCACTCTGATGCTCCTGAACGCCGAGAACATCGACGCCCAGACCGCCAAGGACACCCTGCACGTTCTGTTGAAGTACCAGACCGACATCGCCAAAGCAGCCAAGGAGCTGTCAGCCGACCTCGGCTGACGAGGGCGACGTGCTCGATCTCCTCGCCGGATTCGTCCAGGAACTTCGCAACGCCGGTCTGCCGGTGTCGCTCACCGAGAACCTGGACGCCATGGAGGCGGTGCAACACATTCCCATCGAGGACCGCGAGGCCTTCAAGTACGCGCTTGGTGCGACGCTCGTGAAGAACAGCTCGCATTGGCGTTCGTTCGAGACGGTCTTCGAGGTCTATTTCTCGCTCCGCGGACCGGAGTACAAGCTCGTCGAGGACTCCGACGACGCGCTCGAGGAGATGTGGCGCGAAATGCAGGAGCAGATGCGCCAGGGCGACGGTCGGGGTTCGTCGGGGGGAATGGACGCGCTGACGCCCGAAGAGATCGCCCAGATGCTGATGCAGGCTCTGTTGAACGGCGACCAAGCGATGATGCGCGCCTTGGCCAAACAAGCCGTCCAGCGTTTCGCCGGCATGGAGCCGGGTCGTCCGGTGGGTGGTACTTACTACCTCTATCGCACGTTGCGGAACCTCGACCTCGACGGAATGCTCCAGAAATTGATGGATGCGAGTCGAGAAGAGGTCGGCGGCGAGCTGACGTCACTCGAGGAGCGCCTCGAGCGCGACGAGTATCAGTCGCGAATCGAGGAGTTCAAGAAGGAGATCGAGGCCGAGATCCGTCGACGTCTGGTCGCCGATCGGGGGGCCGAGGCGATGGCCAAGACGCTTCGCAAGCCCCTGCCCGAAGACGTCGAATTCATGCACGCCAGTCGCGACGAGATGCAACTTCTCAAGAAATCGCTCTATCCGCTGACGCGCAAATTGGCCGCCCGACTGGCCCGCAAACGTCGCCATGGCCGCAAGGGTCCTCTCGACTTCCGCAACACGGTGCGACACTCCTTGTCGTACGGAGGCGTGCCGGCTGATCCGAAGTTCAAATATCCGCGTCCGGCCAAACCCGAGCTCATGGTGGTCGCCGACATTTCAGGCAGTGTCGCCGCCTTCGCGCGGTTCACACTCATGCTGGTGTACGCCATCCAGAACCAGTTCTCGAAAGTACGTTCTTTCGTCTTCATCGACGGTCTCGACGAAGTGACCGATTTCTTCAAGGGCACCGAGGACATCACGGAAGCCATTCATCGGGTGAACACCGAGGCCGACGTCGTGTGGGTCGACGGACATTCCGATTACGGCCACGCCTTCGAAGTCTTCTGGGAGCGTTTCGGCAAGGACGTCGGACCGAAGACGACGGTTCTGTTGCTCGGCGACGCGCGAAACAATTATCACGCGTCTCAAGCCTGGGTCGTGAAGGAAATCCGTCAGAAGGCCCGACACGTGTACTGGTTGAACCCCGAGCCGCGCAGCTACTGGAACACGGGCGACTCGATCGTCGGCGAATACGGCAACTTCACCGACGGGACGTACGAGTGTCGGAACCTCCGCCAGCTCGAGTCGTTCGTCGAGAAGCTCGCCTGATCACCAGCCATGACCCGCATCGTTCTCATCCGGCACGGAGAGTCGCAGGTGACCGTCAACAAGGTGGTCGGCGGACCACGAAGTTGTGTTGGTTTGTCGCAGTTCGGTCGCCGTCAGGCCGACCGGCTTCGTGAACGCTGGGCATCACAACCAGAAGTCGTCGCCGATGCGGTGTACTCGAGTGCGTATCCACGGGCTCGCGAAACCGCCGAGATCGTCCTGCCGTCCCTTCCCGGCCACGACGTGCTCGTGGACCCCGATTTCGGCGAGCACGACCCCGGACCCGATTGCGACGGTCTCACCTACGACGAATTCGATCGTCGGTTCGGCAATCCCGATTGGGAGAACGATCCCTACGGAGTGACTTTTCCCGGTGGTGAGACGATTGCCGAGTTCCAATTGCGAGTTGGGTCGGCGGTGCGTCGACTCGTGGATCGACACCCATCCCAGAGCGTCGTCGTCTTCTGCCATGGAGGAGTCATCGACACTGTTCTCCGGCAGTCACTTCGTGCCTTCGGAACGGGTGGATTCGAGATACACACCAAGAACACCTCGATCACCGAGGTCGAGTTGGTGCAACCCGGACGTTGGCGCCTCATTCGCTACAACGACGTCGCGCATCTGAACGGTCTCGTTCCCGTATGAGACCGGCTCCTCGCCCCGATGTGATCGTGGTGGGGGCTGGTTCGGCCGGTTGCATCGTCGCCCGTCGCCTCGTCGATGCCGGCGCTTCGGTGCTGCTGGTCGAGGCTGGCCCCGGATACCCAGTGGTCGATGGTCGGTCGACTTCACCGTCGGCCATCGCCGGCGACTCGTTCTTCGACGCGCTGCGCGAACCGGGTTGGCAGTGGGACGACCTCATGGCCAGTCGTGTGCAAGGTCGTGACGAGTCGCCCTATGCACGAGGGCGCGGCGTCGGAGGTTCGTCGGCCGTGAACGCCATGCTCGGATTGTGGGGCGAACCGGACGATTACGACCGCTGGGAGCGGGATCACGCGTGCGAGGGATGGTCGTGGTCCGATGTGGAGCCGATCTTCCGTCGCCTCGCGGTTCCCTTGCGGCGCGAAGAGCGCCTCGATCCGAGTCGTCTCGGTGGCGCTCTCGTCACCGCCTGTCGACGCGAAGGTTGGCCCGATCACGTCGGCCCCCGGCCTCTTGGATCGTTGGGGCGGGACGCCGGTTTGGCATCGCTCACGCGATTCGAGAGCGGCCGCCGAGCATCGGCCTTCGACGTTTTCGTCCTGCCGATCGCGACCGATCCACGCCTTCGAATTCGCGTCGATTCGACGGTCGAGTCGGTCGTCGTCGACGGCGGGATCGCTCGAGGCGTGCTGTTGACCGACGGCAGTCTGGTGGAGGCCGGCACCGTCGTCGTGTGTGCGGGGGCGGTCCACTCGCCGTGGTTGCTCCAACGTTCGGGCATCGATAACCCGATGATTGGACGCGGTGTTCAGGATCACGCATCGGCACCGTTCACGATCGCGCTGAAAACATCGATTCCTTCGTCGGTACTCGCTGTTGATTCGGTGGCGAGGTTCAGTTCCGGACAGTCGCCAGCCGATTTACAACTCCTCCCGATCGACCATCTCGGCCCCGATGCCCCAGGGCTCGGTTCGTTGAGTGTCGCCCTCATGGACGTCCATTCGCGAGGTACGTCCTCACAAGGGCGCCTCGACTTCAACATGCTGAGCGACGAACGCGATCTTGCGGCGCTCGTCGTCGGTGTCCGGACCCTGCGGCAACTTCTCGATTCTCCGGCGTTGCGCGATGTCGTCGAGATGGTCTACATCGACGACATCGGCACTCCACTAGACGCCCTCGGGGACGACGGCGAATCTCTGCGTGACTGGCTGCTCTCCCGAACAGGCGACTACGTACATGCATCGGGCGGATGCGTGATGGGTCCTCGTGACCGTGCGGTCGTGGACACCCGGGGTCGATCATGGGACGTCGAAGCGTTGTGGGTCGTGGATGCTTCGGTCATGCCCCGACTTCCTCGAGCCAATACCCATCTTCCGACGTGCATGATCGCCGAACGGATGAGCACCCACTTGGTGGCCTCGCTGGCCTAGCTGGTCTGGCTTCAGCGGTCGACGAACCGTGCCACACCCCGTTGGTCCACTGTGGGCATGGGAACCGATCCGATCTCGACCACTGCGTCGACCACCCCCGCTTCATCTCCATCGACCGCTCGCGAGTCGATCCTCATCGACTGCGATACCTGTGTCGCCCGCGAGTCCGATGCCTGTGCCGATTGCCTCGTCACCTTCCTTTGTCGAGACGAGCCGGAAATGGCGGTTGTCTTCGATCTCGACGAGTTGCGGGCCGTGCGCGTGCTGGCCGAAGCCGGTTTGGTGCCTACGCTTCGGCATCGTGCGCCCGGCCAAGCCAACGCCTCCTGATTCCACGCGGCCGGAGTATCTGGCCGAACTTCTCGATCTGGCCAAGGGGCTCGGCCTCCACCGAGTCGGTGTCACGGATGCATCACTGCTCGATCGGTCTCGTGTCGAAC
>JBEGQB010000078.1:0-7731 GCA_041181165.1 Actinomycetota bacterium | reverse complement strand
GGACATGCACGGCATCGACCTCGTGTTGCCGGACTTCACCTGGCTGCGGGAGAACGCTCATCGAATCGAAGGTTGTGTGGCGACGCACGGCCACGAGGATCACGTCGGCGGACTCCAGTTCCTGTTGCGCGACGCCGAATTCCCGATCTTCGGCTCAGCAGTCACACTTGGCTTGGCGCGTGGACGTATCGAAGAGGCCGGGTTGCTCGGTCGGACCCAGCTCGTGACCGTCGCCGATGGTGAGCGTCGCAAGATAGGTCCGTTCGACGTCGAATTCATCCCGGTGACGCATTCGGTGCCTCACGCTTTCGCCATTGCGGTCCACACTCCCCAAGGGGTGATCCTTCATTCGGGTGATTTCAAGCTCGATCTGACACCGGTCGATGGTCGGCGAACCGATCTTTCGCGTATCGGAGCCATCGCCGCCGGTGAAGGAATCCGACTTCTCATGCTCGATTCCACCAATGCCGAGGAACGAGGTCATGCGCCGAGTGAGACCTCGATCGGGGCGGTCCTGCGAGCACTCTTCCACGAGCATCGGGACCGCCGCATCATCACGGCCAGTTTCGCCAGTCACATCCATCGTGTTCAGCAGATCATCGACGCTGCAGTGGAGACCGACCGCAAGGTCGCCACTCTCGGGCGGTCGATGCAGAAGAACGTTCGAATGGCGCGGGACCTGGGGGTGTTGACCGTTCCTGATGCAACCCTCATCGACATCGAGCAAATCGACGACTATCCACCTCACCGCACGTGCGTGATCTCGACCGGCAGCCAGGGCGAGCCGATGTCGGCGCTTTCGCTCCTCGCGCGTGGGGACAGCAAGTGGTTGAAGGTCGGCGAACACGACACCGTGATCCTGTCGAGTCACGCCATTCCCGGAAATGAGTTCAATGTGACCCGGGTGATCGACGGACTACTGCGGGCCGGAGCGGAAGTCGTGCATTCCGGAGTCGCCGATGTGCACGCGACCGGACACGCGCAGGCCGACGAACTGAAGACCTACTTGTCGATCGCCCGTCCCAACTGGTTCATCCCCGTGCACGGCGAATACCGGCATCTCGTGGCCAACGCGAAACTCGGTCATCTGATGGGAATTCCGGCCTCGCGTGTGCTCCTCTGCGAGGACGGCGATGTCGTGGAGATCTCCGACGAGGGAGTTGCGCCGGTCGCGCGGGTGCCGGCCGGATATCTCTACGTCGACGGAATCGTCGGCGACGTCGGCCAAGGTGTCCTGCGCGACCGTCGAGTGCTCGCCGAGGAAGGTGTCGTGGTCGTGGTGGTGACGGTCGACATCGGTAGCGGCAAAGTGCTCACCGGACCCGAGATCATCACGCGCGGGTGGGTCTACGCACCGGAAGCCGAAGACCTTCTCGATGAGGCGTGCGATGTCGTGGCGGCCGCCGTGGAGAAAGCTCTCGCCGAAGGAGTTCGCAATCCGGAAGGCCTCGAACAAGACGTTCGTCGAGCTGCTGGTCGCTTCGTCAACGAGCGCACGAAACGCCGCCCGATGATCGTTCCGGTGGTGATGGAGGCCTAGGGGTATTCCCGAACACGTGCGCGCCCCGTTGCTAGCGTTCGCGTGATGGCCGCCAAGAAACCCGCACCTCGCGCGTCCTCTCGCGGCCGACAGGAAGTTCGTCAGGCGATTTCGGGACGCGAGAACGAATTGGCCGCCATCGCGGTCTTCGCGGTCGGTGTCCTGACTGCATTGGCGGTCTACTTCCGACTGGCCGGCCCGGTCGGTCGTGGTGCCGACACCGGCCTCGGTGCTGCCATCGGCCTCGGTCGTTTCCTTCTTCCCCCGGTGGCCGGACTCATCGGTTGGTCGCTCCTTCGCGGCGACAAGGCACCGAGTCGCATGAAGCTCGCGCTGGGTTGGGGGGCGATCTCACTCGCGGTGCTCGGCATTCTCCACATCTTCCGTGGACCCGATGGCTACACCGGCATCGACGACCTCGGTGATGCCGGCGGATGGTTCGGCGCGTTGATCGGCCAATCCCTCGATGCGCTGATCCAGCCGGTGGGGGCCACGATCGTGATGGTGCTTCTGGCTCTATGCGGCACCTTGCTGGTTTCGGAGCTGTCGCTACGCGGACTTCTCGACGTTCTCGCTGACGCCCTCAAAGCACTCGCCGGGTGGTTGCGGGCCGGCGTGCGTTCGGCCACCGACGATCTCGGATCGTTGTCGAGTGAGCGCGACGACGGACAACCGTCGGTCGGTCGCACGGTGATCGAGCCCGGATTCGCGCCACTCGTCCCGGCTGAACCCGACGAGGTCGAGCCCACTGTCGACGACGATGAACAAGTCGACCACGACGTCGAGGATGACGAGCCCGAGGTCCCCCCGGCCAAGCGTCCGCGTCGTGAACCCAGACCCGTCGACCCATCGGTGCCGGCTCGCCAGGCCGAACTACCAGTGAAACCGACGGCACCGCGCGGCGACTGGGTGCTTCCATCGAATTCGATGCTCGTGAGGTCGGGGGCCCAGTCGATCGACGAAGCCGAGATCGATCGCCGCGGACGCATTCTCGAAGAGTCGCTTTCATCGCATGGAGTGGATGTGCGTCTCGTCGGTCGGACGGTCGGACCCACGGTGACGCGTTACGAACTCGAACTCGGACCAGGAGTGAAGGTTGCCCGGGTCACGAGTCTGCAAAAGGACATCGCCTACTCGTTGGCCGCGACCGACGTGCGCATTCTCGCCCCCATCCCGGGCCGCTCGGCGATCGGTATCGAGGTTCCCAACAGTTCTCGTCAGCTGGTCGCCCTCGGTGATCTCATGGCGTCCGCCGAGGCCAAGGCGGCGACACATCCGCTCGACGTCGCCATCGGCAAGGACATCTCCGGCCGCTCCGTCTTCCTCAATCTCTCGACCACTCCGCATCTCCTCATCGCTGGCGCGACGGGTGCCGGCAAGTCGAGCGGTATCAACTGCATCATCACGTCTCTGCTCATGCGCACGACGCCCGATCAAGTGCGGCTCATCCTCGTCGACCCCAAGCAAGTCGAGATGGGTCAGTACAACCGGTTGCCTCATCTGTTGACCCAGCCGGTGAACAATCCGAAGAAAGCCGCCAACGCCTTGGCATGGGCGGTACGAGAGATGGAGAAGCGCTACGACCTTCTCTACGAGATGGGTTATCGCGACATCACGGGCTACAACGCGGCGTTCGATCGTGGCGAGCTGGTCGCCGAGGCCGGCTCGGACCGCGAGTTCGAGCGGATGAAGTACATCGTCGTGATCGTCGACGAGTTGAACGATCTCATGATGGTCGCGGCGCGCGACGTCGAGGAGAGCATCACGCGGATCGCCCAGAAGGCGCGCGCCGTGGGTATCCACCTCATCATCGCCACCCAGCGCCCGTCGGTGAACGTGATCACCGGTGTGATTAAGGCGAACATCCCGGCCCGAATGGCCTTCGCCGTGTCGAGCCAGATGGACAGCCGAGTGATCCTCGATCAGATCGGAGCCGAAAAGTTGGTCGGGCGCGGCGACATGTTGCTCCTGCCGGGCAATTCGTCGGTCGCGCAGCGAATTCAGGGTTGTTGGGTCACCGAGGACGAAGTCCGCAAGGTCGTGGCCCATTGGCGCAAACAGGCACCAGAGGTCACCTACGTGCAAGGTGTCGAGGGGGACGAACCGGCGGCCGGGAGTCCGGCGGGTCTCGGAATCACCGACAGTTATGGCGGCGACGACGGCGACGACGAGTCCATGGTTCGCCAGGCGATCGAACTCGTGGTTCGCAGCCAGCTCGGATCCACCTCGATGCTCCAGCGCAAACTGAAAGTCGGTTTCGCTCGCGCCGGTCGGATCATGGACATCCTGGAAGAACGGGGAGTCGTCGGACCGAGCACCGGTAGCAAGGCCCGTGAAGTCCTCTGGTCGGTCGAGGACCTCGACAAGTCGGAGTGACGAGGCACGCGTACGGCATGGCATGATCTCGGCATGGGATCAATGGGGGAAATCGTCGAAGTCGCCTCGGGGTTGAAATTCCCCGAAGGCCCGATCGCCATGAAGGACGGAAGCGTCGTTCTGGTGGAGATGTTCGGACCGCGTATCACTCGCGTCCATCCGGACGGACGCAAGGAAACGGTGGCCGAGATCGCCGGTGGCCCGAACGGCGCCGCCATCGGGCCCGACGGAGCGCTTTATCTGTGCAACAACGGCGGTTGTTTCACCGAGGTCGACTTCGGTGGCCTGTGTTTCCCGGGACCGTACGACAAGTCGAAGTACATCGGCGGTCGAATCCAACGAGTCGACCTGGCAACCGGCGCAGTCGAGGATCTCTACACGCACTGCGATGGCCGGGCACTTCGCGCCCCGAACGACATCGTGTTCGACACGAACGGTGGGTTCTATTTCACCGATCACGGAATCCGCGACAACGAGGCGCGCACGAGTGATCTCACCGGGATCTACTACGCGAAGGCCGATGGCTCATCGATCAAGGAGATCGCTTTTCCGGCCGAAGGTCCCAATGGCATCGGTCTCTCACCCGACGGAAAGACGCTCTACTACGCCGAGACCCACACGGGTCGAGTCTTTCAGCGCGCCATCCTCGCGCCGGGAGAGTTGGCGCCGACGGCGCCGGGCGACACGAGCTCGGTTCTGTGTGGTCTGCCGGGTCTGCAGCTCCTCGACTCTCTCGGTGTGGACGGTGCGGGCAACGTGTGCGTGGCCACGCTCGTCAATGGCGGGATCACCGTGATCTCGCCGTCGGGTGAGATCCTTCATCACGTCGCGACCGGCGACTTGCTCACGACCAACATCTGCTTCGCCGCCGATGGTGGTTCCACCGCATGGATCACACTCTCGGGAACGGGTCGACTGGTGAAGATGAACTGGGCCTATCCGGGGCTTCGTCTGGCGCACTCGGCCTAAACAACTCGCTCGCCGACCCACCGGTAGCATCGAACGAGTGAATTCAGGGGGCAAGCGCTTCTACGTCGAGACGCTCGGCTGCCCGAAGAACCAGGTTGATTCCGACAAGTTGATCGGAACTCTTCTGGCCGATGGAATGCGTCCGGTCGAGGATGCCGAGGATGCCGACCTCGTCGTGGTGAATACGTGCGCCTTCATCGAAGATGCCCGACGAGAGTCGATCGACACCATCCTTGCCCTCGATGAACGGCGGGCAACTGGCTCGCAGCTCGTCGTGACCGGCTGCATGGCCGAGCGCTACGGGGAGGAACTCGCCACGGCGCTACCCGAGGTCGATCTCGTCGCCGGCTTCGGCGTTCCGGTCAACACCTCGGGTCGCAAGACCATCCCGGTCTCCTCGACACCGCTACCGAGTCTCGATCTGTTGAATCTTCCCCGGCCGCGATCGGCGTCCCCGTGGGCGTACGTGAAGATCGCCGAAGGGTGTGACCGTAATTGCGGCTTCTGTGCCATCCCGTCTTTTCGGGGTCCGCAAAAGAGTCGTGACATCGACTCGATCCTCGCCGAGGTCGATCAACTCGCGGCCCGTGAGATCGTTCTCGTCGCCCAGGACCTCGCCAGTTACGGCAAGGACCGGCCAGACGAGCTCGGTGCCGGGTCGATCGTTGCGTTGGTGCGAGCCGTCGCACGCCGAGTCGATCGCACGCGCCTTTTGTATCTGTATCCGAGCGATCTTTCCGACGAATTGATCGATGCCATCTGTCAGACCGGCGTGCCCTACTTCGACCTCTCGCTGCAGCACGTGAGCAAACCCCTGTTGCGTCGCATGCGTCGCTGGGGCGACGGTGAGCGCTTCCTGCGACGGATCGAGGACATCCGCCGGCGCGAGCCCGCCTCTGCATTCAGGAGCAACTTCATCGTCGGCTACCCCGGAGAGACCGAGGAGGATCACGACGAGTTGTTGTCGTTCGTCGAGGAGGCTCAACTCGATTGGTGCGGATTCTTCGCCTACTCGGATGAAGAAGGGACGTACGCGCACGATTTGGAAGGTCATGTTTCCGAGGGTCTGATGCGAGAACGGCTTCTCGAACTGAGCGAGATGCAGGATGCCATCACGGCCCGTCGCCGTGACGAACTCATCGGCTCGCGGGTGCGGGTCCTCGTCGACCACGCCGGAGTCGCTCGGAGTCATCGAGAGGCGCCCGAGATCGACGGCATCATCGAGGTGCCCGACGATCTGACGGTCGGTGAGTTCCATGACGTGGAAGTGACCGGCGCTCTCGGGCCCGACCTGACGGCAGTGGGTGTTTGATGCCGGTCGATCCCAACGCCATCGCCACATGGGCCAACGCCGTCACGGTGGGACGAATCCTGTGCGCGCCGCTCGCCTTCGTCGTGATGCCGGATTCACGAAGCGGCTCATGGGTCGCGCTCGCCGTGTGGTTCGTCCTCTGCGTGAGCGACAGCTTCGACGGCTATCTCGCCCGACGTCACGGCACCACTCGGGCCGGGGCGTTCCTCGATCCGCTGGCCGACAAGATCCTCGTACTCAGCGCCATGTTCACCCTCGTGAACCGCGACATCTTCTGGATCGTGCCAGTACTGATCATCGCGGTTCGGGAAGTGGCGATCAGCATGTACCGGGTCGTGGTCGGAGCCAAAGGTGTGAGCATGCCGGCCAGTCGACTCGCCAAATACAAGACCCTCTTCCAACAATTGAGCGTCGGATTCGCAGTGTTCCCGTACATCGCCGACCGTGCGGATTGGCTGTGGTTGTCGCTTTTGTGGCTGTCGGTCGTTCTGACGACGGTCAGCGCGATTCAGTATCTCTGGCGCGCGCAACGCGCCAAGGTCGCCTGACATGCGTTGCGCAGTCGTCGCGGTCGGTACCGAATTGTTGCTCGGCCAGATCGTCGACACGAATTCTTCGTGGATCGGGGAGCAACTGGCCGCCAATGGCATCGACTCGCTCATTCAATACAAAGTGGGCGACAACCAGAAGCGCATCGTGGAAGTGCTGCGGGCAGCATTGCGCGACGCCGATGCGGTGATCATGTGCGGTGGGCTCGGCCCGACCCACGACGACCTGACCCGCGAGGCCATTGCCGAGGTGATGGGCGTCGAGCTCGAGATGCACGACGATCTCGCCGACGTGATCCGACAGATCTTCGAGTCGCGCGGGCGGCGCATGCCCGAGAACAACCTCCAGCAGGCGATGGTGCCCCGAGGTGCCGAGCCGATCCGTCAGACGCGAGGGACTGCTCCCGGCCTCATCTGTCCGGTGGGCGACAAGGTGGTGTACGCGGTGCCCGGAGTCCCGCACGAAATGCACGACATGGTCGAACGCGTGATCCTGTCCGACCTACGGCGTCGGGGCGGTGACGTCAGTGTGATCGTCAGTCGCGTGATCCGCACGTGGGGTGAGAGTGAGAGCGGTCTGAACGAGCGACTCGACGGTGTGATCGCCGAACTCGAGTCGGCCGGCAATCCGACGCTCGCTTTCTTGGCCAGTGGATGGGAGGGGCTCAAAGTCCGGCTCACCGCCAAGGGAGCGACCGAGAAGGACGCCCGCCGCCTGATCGCAACGTGGCAGGAACGCGTGGAGGAACAGGTCGGGGATTTCGTGTTCGGCTACGACACCGACACGATGGAATCGGTCGTTCTCGGTCGACTGCGCGACAAGGGTTGGTCACTCGGTCTGGCCGAATCGGTGACCGGCGGACTCGTTGCCGGACGGCTCACGGCGGTGCCCGGAGCAAGTGAAACTTTTCGCGGTTCGATCGTCTCGTACGCAAGCGACGTGAAATTCGATGTCCTCGGTGTGTCGGAGGGGCCGGTCGTCTCGG
>JBEGQB010000077.1:0-7844 GCA_041181165.1 Actinomycetota bacterium | reverse complement strand
GATGCGGTCCACTGCGGCGAGAAGCCGGTCGACGTCGTCGTGCTCGATGTAACGAACCACTCCGGCTCGCACGACCCCTCCCGCTTCCTCGAGTCCGAGATGGCGCACCACTTCGAGTGCGTACGCGTGTCCGTCCCAGACGGCGATCTTCTCGTTGTTCAAACGTGAAGCGACGACCGACGGAGCCACACCCTCCACCACGAAGGCGGCAGTTGGTGAGCGGCGTTGCCCATCATCGGGACCGATGCGGCGCACGCCGGGAATTCGTGCCAGGCCGTCCCACAAGTGGGCGAACACATCGGATTCGAAAGCAGCGACGGAGTCCATGCCTTCTTCGAGAAGGAATCTCGTGGTCGCTTCGATTCCTGCGATGGCCTCGAAGTTCGGCATGCCGGTCTCGGCTTTTCGCGGCCCGGAATCGGCCGCTGGTCGGACGCGCCACCAGTCGAGGTCGTTCATGATCTCCGGCCGGCACCACAACACACCCGAGTGCGGCCCGTACCACTTGTAGGGAGAAGTCACGAGCACGTCACAATCGAGGGCCGCGATATCGATGGAGTGATGCGGTGCGGCGGCAACAGCATCGACGTACACCTTGGCCCCCACGGAGTGCGCAGCTTCGATGATCGGTTCGAGAACCGGCATCGTGCCGAGGAGATTTGACGCCATTGGCACGGTGACCCAGCGGGTGGAGGAGTCGATCAATTCGATGACGGACTCGGGGTGCAGAACCCCATTCGAGCGGTCGAAGTCGGCCAGAACTTGAGTCGCCCCGGACCGATCGCAGGCGCGTCGCCACGGCGTCACGTTCGAGTCGTGATCCAACTTCGTTCCGACGATGCGATCACCGGGCTTCAAGGTGTCACTGATCGCTGAGGCGAACATCATGTTGAACGTGGTGGTGTTCGGCCCGAAACTGAATCCGTTCGGGTCAGCGGAGAAGAGATGTCCGAGCGAAACTCGGGTTCGGTCGAGAAGAGCCTGGCACTCCTCGGCCGCCTGGAAAGGTCCGCCAGCAGCCGCCGTGAAACCCGATTCGATCCAAGCGACCATTGCCGAGAGTGCTGAGTCGACGATCTGTGTTCCTGATGGGCCGTCGAACCTCGCCCATTCGTTGGCGGCGAGAGCCGGGAACCGGTGGCGCAGTGAGCCGGTCACACGGACTCAGCGACGCGACGCGGCTTTGCGGAGGCGCTTGGCGGCCCGACCGGTGGGGGCGATGTGCCGTCCGTCGAGGTCTCCGAGTTCCACGCCATTCGCGAACTGCACTCGATAGCGCTGCCAGTTGAAACCATTGGCCAACATGATTCGGCCCTGCGTTCCCGTCGGGACGTCGGCGAGGTCGGCGATGGCCACGACGGTGTCCCGCAAGCGAAGATCCAGTTGGTTCGGGTGGGGCTTGGCGAGGGCATGCGGCTTCCACATCGGCATACCCCTATCTTGGCGCACCTGAGCCCGGGACGCACGTTTCGACCCGCCGGTACACTCGGCGGTCTGTGAAAACGACATGTGAACCCCTCGAGGGAAACAAGGTTGTCTTGTCGGTGGAGATCGATGAGACCGACTTCGACCAAGAGATCGAACTCGCGTTCAAGAAGATCGCCCGCGAGATCCGCCTACCCGGCTTTCGTCAGGGCAAGGCGCCGCGGAAGGTTCTGGAGGCCCGCATCGGTATCGAGGCCGCTCGCGGCCAAGCCTTGCAGGACGGCATCCCGTCGTATCTCGCCCGTGCGGTTCGTGAGAACAACGTCGACATCGTCGCCACTCCGGAGATCGAAATCACCGCCGGCCAAGAGAGCGGACCCGTGTCGTTCAAGGCCACCTGTGAGATTCGTCCCGTCGTAGCTCTCGCCGGTTACGACGCATTGCGCGTCGAGGTCGGACCCGTTGAAGTGGCCGATTCCGACATCGACGACGTGATCACCGCGGAACTTCGTCGTCAGGGAACACTCACCGACACCGGTCGACCGGCGGCCGAAAGTGACTTCGTGGTGGTCGATCTCGTCGGCAGCCGAGACGGTGAACCGGTGGCTGGCCTGGCCGTCGACGACTGGTCGTACGAGATCGGCAAGAAGTGGGTGAGCCCAGCATTCGACGAGAAGCTCATCGGCTCGACCCCGGGTACCGAACTCACTTTCACCGACACCCCGAATGGAACCGAAGAGCCGGCTGATTTCGTGGTCAAGGTGACGTCGGTTCAAGAACTCGTTCTTCCGACTCTCGACGACGCCTGGGTTGCGGCCAACGTCGAGAACTACGACACCGTCGACGCGTGGCGTCAGTCGGTTGCCGACCGATTGAGCGAAGCCCGTTGGAACGAGGTCCGAAACGGACTGGTCGGCAAGGTCACCGATGCGCTGGCCGAACTCGTCTCCGTGGATGCCCCCGAATCGATGGTCGCGGCCGAATTGCAGCGAAGCGTTCAAAACGTGGTGCGCCAATTCAGCATGCAGGGAATGGATCTCAGCCAGTGGCTGCAAGCCACCGGACAGGAACCAGATTCGTTCGTCGAGTCTTTCCGCCCGCAAGCCGTGAAGTCGGTGAAGGTCGATCTGGCGCTTCGGGCTGTCGTGGCCGCCGAAGGTCTCACGGCCGACGAAGCCGAGGTCGAGCGTGAGCTCGCCGGCATCGCCGATCGCACCAACGAGAACGCCATCCGTCAGCAGATCATGTCGGGCTCGAAGAAGAAGCCCCGTTTGGTCACCATCGATCAGGTGCGTGCTGCCTACATGGCCAACGACGCCCTCGTGGATCTCGCTGCCGAGATCGGAAAGTCGAAGGCGCTCGACTGGTTGATCCACCGCGTGAACTACGTTGATCCGAACGGCAATCCGCTCGACCGCGACACCGTGGTGGGGCACTCGGAAGCCGATCATCACCACGACCATGACGGTCACGACGACCACGATGGTCACGACCACGCGCACGACCAGGAGAACGAATGAACCTCGAGGCCTACAACTACTTCGTTCCGACGGTCGTCGAGCAGACCAACCGTGGTGAGCGCGCCTACGATCTCTACAGCCGACTCCTGAAGGAGAACATCCTCTTCATCGGGACCCCGATCGACGACACCATCGCCAATCTCGTGTGCGCGCAGCTGATCCACCTCGAGAGCGAGAACCCCGACAAGGACATCAACATCTACATCAACAGCCCGGGCGGGGACATCACGGCGCTCTTCGCGATCTACGACACGATGCAGTTCATCAAGAACGACATCGCCACGATCTGCCTCGGCCAGGCCGCGAGTGCCGCGGCCGTTCTCCTGGCAGCCGGCACGAAGGGCAAGCGCTTGGCTCTGCCCCACAGCCGCGTTCTGCTCCACCAGCCTTACGGGCAGGTTGGCTACGGACAGGTGACCGACCTCGAGATCGCCGCCAAGGAGATCCTCCGCATGCGCGACCTCCTCGAGGAGATCCTGGCCAGCCATACCGGGCAGCCGATCGAGCGCATCCACGAGGACACCGACCGTGACTTCGTGATGGAGGCCAACGAGGCCCTGGCGTACGGCATCATCGACGACGTCATCTCCTCGCGTTCGTTGGTCGATCGTTCCGGTCCCATCCGCTGACGTTCACAAGCGCACCTGACCTGCTAACCGTCCCTTTTTCCGGGATTCCTCAAGGTCGGCCGGCAAATCGCCGACAACCCCTTCGTAAATCAGTCAGACTGACACCCGCTGTCGTCGTCGAGTGGAAGGAGGGTTGGCGTGGCGAAGTTCGGAGACACGGGCGAGATCCTGAAGTGCTCGTTCTGTGGTAAGTCGCAGAAGCAGGTCAAGAAGCTCATCGCCGGCCCCGGCGTGTACATCTGCGACGAGTGCATCGACCTCTGCAACGAGATCATCGAAGAAGAAGTGGGTGAGGCGTCCGATCTGAAGATGGACGACCTGCCCAATCCGCGCGAGATCTGCAATTTCCTCGACGAATACGTCGTCGGTCAGGTGCAGGCCAAGAAGGTTCTTGCCGTGGCGGTGTACAACCACTATCGGCGTATCCAGTATCAGAAGGAACACGGCTTGGCCAAGCGCGACGAAGTCGAACTCGCCAAGAGCAACATCCTCCTTCTCGGTCCGACCGGTTGTGGCAAAACCCACCTGGCTCAGACCTTGGCTCGCATGCTGAACGTGCCGTTCGCCATCGCCGACGCCACTGCCCTCACCGAAGCCGGTTACGTCGGTGAGGACGTCGAGAACATTCTCCTCAAGTTGATCCAGGCCGCCGACTTCGACGTCAAGAAGGCCGAAACCGGCATCATCTACATCGACGAGATCGACAAGATCGCCCGTAAGAGCGAGAACCCGTCCATCACTCGCGACGTGTCGGGAGAGGGCGTGCAGCAGGCTCTGCTCAAGATCCTCGAAGGAACCGTGGCTTCGGTGCCGCCACAAGGTGGGCGCAAGCATCCGCATCAGGAATTCATCCAGATCGACACGACCAACGTGCTCTTCATCTGTGGTGGGGCGTTCGCCGGTCTCGACAAGATCATCGAACAGCGGATCGGTCACAAGGGTGTCGGCTTCCACGCCACGGTTCGCAGCAAGGCCGAGACCGACCCCGGTGAACTTTTCGCGCAGGTTCTGCCCGAAGACCTTCTCGCTTTCGGTCTGATTCCCGAATTCGTCGGTCGTCTGCCGATGGTCGGTGCGGTGCACAACCTCGATCACGACGCGCTCGTGAAGATCCTCGTCGAACCCAAGAACGCACTCGTCAAGCAGTATCAGAAGTTCTTCGAGTTCGAAGACGTCCAGCTCGAGCTCACCGATGAAGCGCTCACTGCCGTGGCCGACCTCGCCCTCAAGCGGGGAACTGGCGCACGCGGATTGAGAGCGATCCTCGAAGACGTTCTCTTGAACACGATGTACGAGCTGCCGGGTCGGGCCGACGTCGCCAAGGTCGTCGTCGAAGGGTCTTCCGTGACCGACAAGACTCCGCCAACCATGGTTCCGCGCGCTTCGGTGCGTTCGACGCGACCGCGTCGCGCCGCCAGTTGATGGATTTCGCGCAGGCGCTCGCTTACCTCGACGCCCACGCAACCTACGAAAAGACCGGACGTATCGATTCGCCGTCCCTCGACACGATCCAAAGATTGTGTTCGGCAATGGGCGACCCCCAACATGCCGCCCCGGTCGTTCACATCACCGGAACCAACGGGAAGGGATCGACCGCCCAGATGGTCAGTCGTTTGCTCATGGAGAGCGGACTTCGGGTCGGCACGTACACGAGCCCGCATCTCGAGAGCGTCACGGAGCGAATGACGATCGACGCCGAACCGATTTCGCCGGACGCATTCGGTGTGCAAATCGGGGCGGTCGCGGAACTCGAGATCGTCGCCGGCGTTCGCCCGGGATATTTCGATACGTGCACCGCCGCGGCCTTTCGCTGGTTCGCCGACGAGGCGGTCGATGTGATGGTGATCGAAGTGGGCCTCCTCGGGCGTTGGGACGCCACCAATGTCGTCGACGCGCAGGTTGCGGTGATCACGAACATCGGACTCGATCACACCGAGTTCGCTGGTCCGACCAAGGCGCATATCGCTCGGGAGAAGGCGGGCATCATCAAACCGGACTCGGCCGTGGTGCTCGGCGAAACCGATCCCGAACTCGTCGAGATATTCGAGTCGGCCGGTGGCGCGAGCCTTCTCCTTCGAGATCGGGATTTCGGAGTGACGGGCAACGAGCTCGCCATCGGCGGCCGACTGGTCGGCCTGCGCACCCCGACCACGATCTACTCCGACGTCTTTCTTCCGTTGCATGGTCGTCACCAAGCCGACAACGCAACACTCGCGCTCACCGCGGTCGAAACATTTTTTGCCCGCCCCCTGGCGGCCGATGTGGTCGATGCGGCGATGTTCAGGACGGCCATGCCAGGGCGCTTCGAACTCGCCGGACATCAACCGCTCGTGATCGTCGACGGTGCCCACAACCCGGCAGGTGCCGATGTGTGTTCGAGTGTGTTCTTCGAGGATTTCGATCCGGCCGGTCGGCGAATTCTCGTCGTCGGATGCCTACGTGGCCGTGATCCCCGGGAGATGTTGGAGGCTTTGCGCGCCGACGAGTTCGACCTCGTCGTCTGCTGCACCGCTCCATCACCTCGGGGTCGACCGGCGGCCGAACTTGCCGACGCCGCGCGCGCCGTCGGTTGCGATGTGGTCGTCGAGCAAGACTCCGTCGAAAGCGCGATCGACCTGGCTTTGGCCGGGGCCGGGCCCGATGACGCGGTTCTGATCACTGGCTCGCTCTACGTGGTGGGTGCAGCGCGACCGCACCTGCGTCACCGTCTTCCCTGACCGGTCGAGCGATAGCGTCTCGCCCCATGTCAGATCGCACCCTCGTCCTGTTGAAGCCCGATGCCGTCGAGCGTGGCCTCGTCGGAACCATTCTCGACCGCTTCGAGCGCAAGGGCCTGAAGCTCGTGGCCCTCGACCTGCGAACCCTCGACACGGCCACCCTTGGTCGCCACTACGAGGAGCATGTGGGCAAGGGCTTCTACGACGATCTCGTGGCCTTCATGTCCCGTGGGCCGGTCGTGGCTCTCGTCCTCGAGGGACCGGAGAACACCTGGGAGGTCGTGCGGACCATGATGGGTGCCACCAATCCTCGCACCG
Source organism: Actinomycetota bacterium (assembly GCA_041181165.1). Taxonomy (GTDB): domain Bacteria; phylum Actinomycetota; class Acidimicrobiia; order Acidimicrobiales; family Ilumatobacteraceae; genus Casp-actino8. Next base: position 1,235 of record JBEGQB010000077.1, on the reverse strand, counting down.
CAAACCCCGGCACCATCCGTGGTGACCTGGGCATTCTCTTCACCGAGAACCTGGTCCATGGGTCCGATTCATTGGCCTCGGCCGAGCGCGAGATCGGGATTTTCTTCCCGAATCTGTAACATTTCTCCGGTCTGGAGGAGGTTCGGCCATGGCCCGGAACAATCCGCTGGCCCTCGGTCGTGACATCGCGATCGACCTCGGGACGGCCAACACCTTGATCTACGTCCGCGGGCAGGGCGTGGTGCTGAACGAACCCTCGGTGGTGGCCCTCGACGTCGCCGACGGCCGTCCGGTCGCCGTTGGACTCGAGGCCAAGCGGATGATGGGTCGGACCCCCGGGCATATCCGGGCCGTACGCCCTCTCAAGGACGGCGTCATCGCCGACTTCGAGGTCTGCGAAAAGATGCTTCGCTACTTCATCCAGAAGGTTCATACGAGCCGCTGGAGCAAGCCGAGGATGGTCATCTGCGTTCCATCGGGGATCACCGGGGTCGAGCAGCGTGCCGTCCAGGATGCGGCCGAGTACGCCGGGGCGCGTAAACCAGTGCACATCATCGAAGAACCCATGGCGGCGGCGATCGGAGCCGGACTTCCCGTCCATGAACCGAGCGGCAACATGATCGTCGACATCGGCGGAGGCACCACGGAAGTAGCCGTGATCTCGTTGGGCGGCATCGTGACCGCTCAATCGCTGCGGGTTGCCGGAGACGAACTGGACGAAGCGATCATCCAGTACCTGAAAAAGGAGTTCTCGATGGCGGTGGGCGAGCGCACCGCCGAGGACATCAAGATCCAGATGGGTTCGGCGTGGCCGATGGAGGAAGAGATGACCGCCGAGATCCGTGGCCGCGATCTCATCAGCGGCCTGCCGCGCACCATCACGCTGTCCACCGAACAGGTCCGCGAAGCGCTGGCCGAACCCGTCTCATCGATCGTCGACTGCGTACGAACCACGCTCGACAAGACGCCGCCCGAATTGGCGGCCGACATCATGCACGCCGGTATCACCTTGTCGGGTGGAGGAGCGCTTCTCGCCGGACTCGATCGTCGTCTTGCACATGAGACCGGCATGCCGATCAACATCGCGCCCGATCCGCTCTACGCAGTCGTTCTCGGCTCGGGCCAGGCACTCGAGAACATCGAAGCGATGCGCGGATTGCTCGCCCAGAGCGACAACTAGGGCGGCGGGGTCCGATGCCGAGGTACTCGGTCAGTCGCCGGAGAGCCCTGGCGCT
>JBEGQB010000076.1:0-7848 GCA_041181165.1 Actinomycetota bacterium | reverse complement strand
GGCAGCCAGCCCGACGACGAGACGGACGACCCGAGAGAGGCCGGGGCTGACTCTGGTCGGGGTTCGAAGCGTCACGCCGACACGCTACGCGCAACGGTGACCCAGCCGGGGTCGGCAAGTAGCGTTGTGTTCATGCGCCGTGACCACGAAGGTACGCAACTCTGCGTGCTCACGGTGCACGCCCACCCCGACGACGAGGCATCGAAAGGTGCGCCCACGCTGGCCGCGTACCACGACCTCGGTGTGAAGACGGTGCTCGTGTGTTGCACCGGCGGGGAGGAAGGCGATCTTCAGAACCCTTCGCTTCGTGAGGCCGGACAGCCGTTCCACGGCCTGTCGCCGGAAGAGGAACGGGCCCTCATGGCTCGCGTCCGGCCGATCGAACTCGATCGCTCGGCGCGCATCATTGGCTTCGACGAAGTCGTGATGCTCGGGTATCGCGATTCGGGGATGCTCGACTCGCCGGCCAACTCCCATCCCGAATGCTTCCACCGGGCCGATCTCGACGAAGCGGTCGGTCGGCTCGTCGCCGTCATTCGCCGAACTCGACCCCATGTTCTCGTGACCTACAACGACGATCAGCGTGGTTACCCGCATCCGGATCATGTGAAGGTTCACGACATCTCGGTGGTCGCGTTCGCCCGGGCCGGCGATCCGACCTGGTACCCGTGGGCCGGACCGGTGTGGCAACCGCTGAAGATGTACTACACCGTGTGGTCGAAGACCCGTCTGCTCGCGGTGCATCAGGCCATGCTCACCAAGCTCGGCAAGTCTCCCTACGACGAGAAGTGGCTGGCTCGTCCGAGTCATGATGATCGCATCACGACCCGTCTGCACGTTGCGTCGCACATGGCGGCGCGATCGGGAGCGTTGCGTGCCCATGCGACCCAGGTCGATCCGAGCGAACCATGGTGGTTCGGACTCGACGACGATGAATTGTCGGCGATCTATCCCTGGGAGGACTGGGTGCTCGCTCGCTCGGCGGTCGGCGCGCCGGGCGAAGGCGATGTCGAGACGTGTTTGTTCGCCGGAATCGATCCGGTGTTGTCGCTTCCCAACGGGGTCGAACCACCATCGCGGCTTCGGGATCCGAGTTTGGCGGAATCGTCGTGACGATCCAGTACCGCGTGGTGATCGCCAAGAATGACGAGCGGGTGGAAGGCCCCGACGACGCCGAGGTCGTGGTGACGGTGTCGAAGGCCGATGCCGTGCTCGATCCGTCGGAGGCCTTCATGCTCGGCAAATTGAAGTCGACCGGTCCGACCGGACCGTTGTTCGACGCGTTGTCGTCGGGTGAGGCCGCTCGGACGATTCGTCGGCTGCTCGACGAGTCAGTGTGAATCGGAGCGCATCGCATTGCGCAGATCACGGTAACCGATCAGAACCACACCGAGGTCGTCGATCAGTTTCCGCAGCGAAGCGTCGTTGGTGACGAGCTCGAGATCGTCGATCCAGCCCTGTGCGGCATCGCCGGCCAACGCTCTCACTTCGGCGGTGTCGATGGCTGGTTGAACATGGATTTCGGTGACGCCGGGCTGCAAGTTCACGAGTGCGTCGAAGACGCGTTCGCGGCTTCCGGCATTCCAGTTGTGATCGAAGTGATCGGGAAAGACGACACCCTCTTCGGCGGCCAATCGTCGGAATGGGAATCCGGCTCGTTCGGGACTGATCGTCGAGGGCAGCCGGATCGGAAGTCGGAATTCGTGGGCCAGTTCGAGATAGACGTCGAAGAACTCGGGTCGCAAAGTGATGGCCGAGAGATGCGGGGCGAGGTGGCTGACGTCGAATCCCCAGAGAATCGCCCGCTCGATCTGGGCTCGGCATTCGCGCAGGACCTCCGACGGGTCGGCGTGTTCCCAGAGATCGTCGATGTCGCGCGGGAAGCCGCCGTCTCCGGACAGAAGCGACGGTGCGTAGGTGATCGGTCCCCAACGATAGAGAGGGTGTTCGGCATTGAGTGTGAGGTGCACGCCGATGTCTTCGCCCGAATACATCATGGCGGCGTGACGCGCCCACGGAGCCGGCACCATGATCGACGCGCAGGTGGCCAAGCCATCGCGCAAAGCCGAATACACGCCGATGTTGGCGGCATGACACGAGCCGAGATCGTCACACGACAAGATGACCAACTTGGAGTCGGCGTCGTATCCGAGTCGTTCGGCGAGTTCGCTCACGGTGTCACGCTACCTGCGGGGCCTGCGAAGCAGGATCCCCACATGCCGCGTGCCGACCTCCGAGCCGTGGCTTCGATGGTGTCGAAGTGTGGGGCCAATCGGTCGTTCGGGGGGATGGCGAGCGTGGTGGCCAAGCCCTCGGTGAGGAGTGTCTCGTTGACGAAGAGTCCGTCTTCGACGCGAAAGACATATCCGAGAAGGCGCCCGTAATCGTCACGTGACTCCTGGTCTCGTCGGATCAGGACCGGCGTTCGGGGCGGAAGGAGTTCCGTTGTTCGTGCAGAGGCCTCGGGGCCGAAGCACTCGACTGGCCAATGGGGTTTCTTCGTCTCCGGAGTGTCGATTCCGATGAGGCGGACGGTTTCGTCGGTGTTTCGACCGTCCACGACGAAGCGGGCTTCGATCGTGTCGCCGTCGATCACGCGAAGAACGATGGCATTGGCACCGGGTGGCAACTCGGGTGGCGCGCTACACGAGATGCCGAGGCCCAGCGCAAATATCGCCATGGCTCGGCGACACGACGATCGGTGACCGGCGAAACGATGGTTCACGCACCAGTGTGGGTGGAGCGAACCCGATTCGACGTTCGACGCTCGTCCGGCGAACGAAAATCAGATGCGTTCGATCAGAGTGCCGGTACCGAGCCCACCACCACAGCACATCGACACGATGCCGTATCGGCCACCGGTTCGCTCGAGCTCGTAGAGGGCCTTGGTCATGAGGATCACACCGGTTCCGCCGAGCGGATGGCCGAGGGCAATGGCCCCTCCATTCGGATTGGTCTTGGCGAGGTCGGCGCCGACCGCCTTGGCCCAGGCGAGCACGACCGAAGCGAATGCTTCGTTGATCTCGAAGGTGTCGATCTGATCGATCGTGAGGTTGTTGCGCTCGAGGAGTCGTTCGGTGGCATCGATCGGACCGGTGAGCATGAGCACCGGGTCGACGCCGACGAGGCAACTGTCGACCACGCGGGCGCGCGGCTTCAGACCGAGCTCTTTGGCCTTTTCCTCGGTCATCATGAGTACGGCGGCGGCGCCGTCGGAGATCTGCGAAGAGTTTCCAGCGGTGTGCACACCGTTCTCGCGAGCCACGGGCTTCAAGGTGGCGAGTTTGTCGAGAGTGGTCTCGCGGATGCCTTCATCGCGCGACACACGGTGAGTCGTGCCGGTGGGCTTGCCCTCTTCGTCGAGGTCGGGCGCATCGACGTCGATGTACTGGCCGTCGAATCGGCCTTCGGCCCAGGCTCGAGCAGCGCGGTTCTGGGACTCGAGTCCGAAAGCGTCGGTGTCGGTGCGGGTGATGTTCCACTTGTCGGCGATGCGCTCGGCACCTTCGAACTGCGAGGTGAATTCGTATTGCTCGAAGTACGACTTGGGAACCGGCACGCCGAGACCGAGTCCCTTGGAGGAATTGCTCCCGATCGGAACCCGGCTCATCGATTCGACGCCGCAGGCCATGGCGATGTCGACCACGCCCGAGGCAACGAGTGACGCGGCGAGCCCGGTGGCCTGCTGGCTCGAACCGCACTGGGTGTCGACCGTGGTGCAAGCGGTCGTGAGAGGGAGTCCGGCTGACAGCCATGCGGTGCGCGTGATGTTGAAGCTCTGGGCACCGACCTGGCTCACGTTGCCGCCGACGACTTGTTCGATCTTGGCCGGATCGATGCCGGTACGACGGACGACTTCTTTCTGGACGAGTCCGAGAAGTTCGGCGGGGTGGAGGGAGGACAGACCACCGTTCTTGCGGCCGACCGGGGTCCGGACGGCTTCGACGATCACGACGTTGCGAGCACTGTTCGACATGCGGGTCATCCTACGCCCGACCAGCGTCGGGTCTTTTGTCCGAAGTTCTGCCGAGGGTTCTTGGCCCCTCTGATCAAGAACCCCCACCAGAACACCCCTTATCGGAACTCCATGACCGACATACTTGCGAGGTGAGTTCAGCCGAGAAGCAGCCGTCGTCCCGCCCGTTCGCCGATGGGGTGATCAGTCGGCCGAGCCGGTTCGAGCCGGCCATGACACCGTCATCCGTTGTCGCCGGACATCGCTACGTCCATGTCGTGGAGTCGCGGGTGTGGGTGCACGACGACATCGTCGATTCGTCGTGGTCGCGGCATTTCCTCGGTCACCTCGACGGTCATGCGTATTGGGGAGTGGACGTACCTCGTCACGACGATCCCTCCGAAGGCGCGGCGCTCGATCTCTTCAGCTTCTTTGGTCGGGCATCGGAGGACGAATGGCTCGTCGCCGGTCGAGCGGTGCAGATCGTCGACTGGGCCCGTACTCACCGTTTCTGCGGTCGTTGTGGAACCGCTACCGAGATCGCCCGCAACGAGCGAGCCATGAAATGCCCATCGTGTGGACTCATGGCTTTCCCCCGACTGGCGCCGGCCATGATCACGCTCGTCACGCGTGGTCCCGCCGGATCCGATCAAGAAGCACTCCTCGCGCGCGGGGTTCAGTTCCGGGCACCGATGTTCAGTTGCTTGGCCGGATTCGTCGAGCCCGGCGAAACCCTCGAAGGTGCCGTCGTGCGAGAAGTTCGCGAGGAAGTCGGAGTCGAGGTCGGCAACGTTCGGTACCTCGGAAGTCAGCCGTGGCCGTTTCCGCACAGCTTGATGCTCGGATTCCGAGCCGACTGGGTCTCGGGAGAGATCGTCTGCGATCCGAACGAGATCCTCGAAGCCAACTGGTATCGCAAGGACGACCTACCGCCGATCCCGCCGGGCATCTCGATCGCCCGCAAGTTGATCGACCACTGGTTGAACGAGTCCTGAAGGAGCGTCCGATGTCGCCCGACGTCGGACGAGAACCTAGGTTTCTCGCATGGCCCTCCAGCGCGAATCCCTTGGCAAACTAGGTCTCTGGACCTTCCAACTCGACATGCAGCCCATGCGCGAGGCGCAGAAGTATGCGGCCCAGATCGAAGAACTCGGATTCCGATCGGTGTGGGTGCCCGAAGCGGTCGGTCGTGAACCTTTCGCGTCCACGTCGCTTCTGCTGTCGGCAACCGAGCGCCTCATCATGGCCACGGGAATCGCATCGCTGCACGCGCGCAGCGCGATGACGATGCAGGCCGGATGGAAGACGGTCACCGAAGCCTTTCCGGATCGCTTCCTGCTCGGAATCGGCGTCAGCCATCAGCCGGCCGTCGAGGGCTTCCACGGAGCGAACTACGGAAAGCCCTACACCAACATGGTCAACTACCTCGACGCCATGGATCGCGGGCTCTACTTCGCGGCGCAACCTTCCACTCCGCCGGCTCGCTGTCTGGCGGCACTCGGACCCAAGATGTTGAAACTCTCGGCCGAGCGTTCACTGGGCGCCCACCCGTACTTCGTGCCGGTCGAACACACACCGATCGCCCGCGCTGCTCTCGGCCCCGATGCCTTGTTGGCCCCCGAGCAAGCCGTGGTGTTCTCGACCAATGCCGACGAAGCCCGCGCCGTGGCCCGTGGGTTCATGAAGACGTACCTCGCGCTGCCGAACTACACCAACAACCTTCGTCGTCTCGGCTGGACCGATGCCGACATCGAGGGACCGACCGATCGACTGGTGGACGCGATCGTCGCCTGGGGAACTCTCGACGACATCCACGCGCGTATCAAGGCTCATCTCGACGGTGGAGCCGACCACGTGTGCGTTCAGGTCCTGTCGGCCAATCCGGCCGCCGTCACCATGAACGAGTTCCGCGAACTCGCAACCTTGATCCCGTCGCTCTGACGGCGCGTTCGCTCAGCCGCGACTCGTGAGAGTTTGCGACAGGAGAGTGGCGAGAGTGTCGCGGATCTGCTGGCGCTGCGCGCCGCGTTTGGCCATCTCGCTCTGAAAGGCGAGGAGTCGTTCGATCATCGCCACGAGAGCGGCTGATGTGGTGAGCGGGTCGAGCGAATCGGGAAGGCGGCCCGAGGCGACGCCTTCCCGGATCATCGCCTGAAGCGCGTCCATGATGAGGAGGTTGGCTTCGGTACGAACGGCGCGAAATCTCTTGTCGCCCTCCTCGGCTTTGAGGTTGCGGACGCGCAGGACGGATGCATGTGAATCCCAGTAGGCCATGTACGCGTCGACGAAAGCCCCGGCGCGTTCGAGGCCGTCCTTTTTGGTCCACGCCGGCTGGAGGAACTCGACGAGCGGCTTTTCGTCTTCGGTCGCTTCCTCGGCCAAGGCGAGAATCGCCGCGTCGGCGTCATTGAAGTACTGGTAGAAAGTCGCCGGTGACGAGCCGACTTCGCGCGTGATGTCGACCACCCGAAGATCGAGAATTCCTTGTTCCTTCAGCAACTTCGCCGTGGCGTCGAGCAGACGTCGGCGAGTGGCCAGCGCACGTGAACCGATCACGCGCCCATCGGCGGCCAGGACGTCGTTGCTCACTGCGGAGCTCCGTAGACCGGTGCGGGTCGAGGGCCTTGGTCGACGAGTTTCCGGACGACGGCGCCGACTTCGGCTGGCTCGTAGCGAGCGCCTTTGTCGGCCACGACACCGTGCTGCCAGCCGTCGGCAATCGAGAGTTGTCCGCCGGCGATTTCGAACATGCGACCGCTGACGTCGCACGCCGCGGATCCGAGCCAGACGACGAGCGGGCTCACATTGGCCGGATCCATGGCATCGAATCCCGACTCGGGCTTCTTCATCATCTCGGCGAAGGCTTCTTCGGTCATGCGGCTGCGAGCCGACGGTGCGATGCCGTTGACCTTGATGCCGTAACGATCGAGTTCGACTGCTGACACGATGGTGAAGGCGGCGATTCCGGCCTTGGCCGCCGAGTAGTTGCCCTGCGACACACTCCCGAAGAGGCCGGCCCCCGACGACGTCGTGACGACGCGCGCATCGACCGGTGTACCGGCCTTGCTGAGCGAGCGCCAGTGATCGATCGCGTGGCGCACCGGACAGAACATGCCACGCAGGTGGACCTTCATGACCGCGTCCCATTCGTCGACCGACATGTTGACGATCATCCGGTCGCGGACGATGCCCGCGTTGCAGACGAGAGTGTGCAGGTTGCCGAACTCGCTGATCGTCTGGGCGATCATCCGACCGGCTCCGTCCCAATCGCTGACGTCGTCGTCGTTGACGATGGCCTCGCCACCCATGGAGCGGATCTCATCCACGACCTCGGCGGCCGGACCCCGGTCGTGGCCATCACCGGTGAGCGACGCTCCGACGTCGTTCACCACGACCTTGGCTCCTTCAGCGGCGAAGGCGAGGGCGTGGGCCCGACCCAGGCCGCGACCAGCACCGGTCACGATCACGACTCGGTCGGCGCAGATGCCGTTGGGGTTACGAACAAGTGATTCAGACATCGGAGTTCCTCAGCACGTGATTCCGCCATCCATGACGACGATCGATCCCGTCATGTAGCGACCCTCGTCGGATGCGATGAACAAGAACATGTTGGCCATCTCGTCGGGTTCGGCCTGATCCATCGGGGTCATGATCTTGGCCATCATCTTGTAGTCGGCACCCTCGGGCAGGCTCATGAACGAATGAACGATGTTGGTGTTCGTACCACCGGGAGCAATCGCGTTCACTCGCACTCCCTTGCCGCGGTATTCGTAGGCGAGCGCGCGTGTGAGATTGACGACGCCACCTTTGCTCGCGCAATACGCCGCGCTCCAAGGAGCACCCATCAGACCCGAAGTGGACGCCGTGTTGACGATCACTCCGTCGCGTCCCGT
>JBEGQB010000075.1:0-7895 GCA_041181165.1 Actinomycetota bacterium | reverse complement strand
CGACGCGGTGAGCGACCGGAAGGTCCGACGTTCGAGAACTGCATCGTCGACGGCCACGCCAGTTCTCGAACGCTCGAAGGTGGCCAGTCGAGTGAGCGCCCGAACGATCTCGATCACCCCGACGGCCGCGAGGAGATATCGGCACATGTTGACCATGGGCAGCAAACGAGGGTTCCAGAGCAAACCGATGATCGGGAGGCTGTCGTTGAAGAGGTACACGAAAACGACGAAGACGACCCCGGTCACCCCGAGCCAGGTCCCGATCACGTGTCGACGCGCGAGCGAGGCTCCGAATCCGACCACCGCCAACGCGGTGAAAAAGACGTTCCAGAAAGGCGGGAGCGCGAAGAACATTCCCCAATACGAGGTGAACGATCCGTTGCCGGGTTCGCCTTTGTATTTCATGTCGGTCATGTACGCGTGGTTGAGGAGGAACGGCACGATCCAGAAAGCCGACAGAAGCGCACCCGTGCCGGCCGTGGTGACGAACCAGCGCAGACGCGAGCGATCGAGTCTCAACAGCGCCATGAGGAGAAGGCCGACCGCGACGTAGATCGCAACGATCCCGTGACACAACACCGCGAGCGCCATGAACACCGCAGCCTTGATGCGATGCTGGCCGGTCTCGAGACCGTTGGCGAAGAAGCCGAAGGCCAGCATGGCGAACGACAGCGAGATGGAGAACGAGAACTCACCGGCCATCGTCGACGCGACGTTGCCCCCGTAGATCGTGTAGCTCTCGTCCAGCAGGTAGATGAGGCCGACCACCGCGAAGAGTTCGGGCAATGGATACGCAAAACGCGCCAGTCGTCCGAAGATCCAGCAACAGATCGGAAGAGTGACGACGCCGAGTACTGCGATCAGTTTGAACGCCACGCCGTAGGGAAACACGATGTCGAGCAGGACGATCATCAGCGCGGGCACGACCATGTAGAACCGGTAGATCGGAAAACCCGAGTACCAATCCATCGACCAGCCGTTCAGTCGCCACGGCAGCAAGTGGTCGCGCAAGTACGCCGGACCCCAGACGTGGGCTCCCATGTCTCCACCCGTCGGCGTGGAGTCGCGGAACAAGAGCGACGGCTGCACCACCTGAATCGCCACGATCGTGCTGACTCCGACGAGTAGCACCCGCACCCAGAACGCGACGATGCGCGAGCGTTCCCAGCCGCGGAATGGGTTCCACCGGGAGGTGGATGCATCGTTCGCCTCGAGATCGGCCCCACGGTCGGAATCGTCGAGGTTCACGTCAATGGTGGCGACGATGGTGGGCTCGTCCGTCTCGCGCGCGTCGTCGTTCACCACGAACCCAATACTGCCATCGGCGGCTCAGCGAGCGGCCAGCACCAGACCGGCTGCGTTGAAGGCCATGTGGGCGAGGATCGGACACGCGATCCGCCCGCTGCGTTGCCAACACAATCCGAAGGCCAGACCAGCGACGAACAAACCGGGGAGCTCCACGGGTTGAAGATGGATCAGCGCGAAGAACGCCGCCGAGGCGACGAGAGCCACCCCATCGTTCAGACGTCCTTCGAGAGATTGCTGAATCGCACCGCGATACACGAGTTCTTCGACTATCGGAGCGCCGATGGCGACGACGGCGACGAGAACGAGGACCCAACCTCCGCTCGCGCGATCCCAGAGTTCGGTGGCGCGTTCCTCCACTTGATCCGGCCCGAAGGTGCCCGGGAACCACTCGGAGAGCGGCCAGTACAGAAGTGGAATCAGAACGAGTTGCGAAGCGAGACCGACGGGCACACCGATGAGATCGACGGGGCGGAAACGGATCCGGAAGTCGTCACGAAAACTCGCGCCACCCTTGGCTCGGCTGAGGAGAACGAGTCCGACGAGGAACGGGATCCACAGACACAAAACCGATGCTGCCGTCGCCGACGTCGGCCAGGTGTCGGGGTCGTTGCCGCTCTGCCCCATGACGACCACGACCAGCGACTGCAGAGGAAGTGCGGCCACGTAGGCGGCGACCCAGAGGACCACCGCTGCACCGATGGTGAAGCGGGCCTCGTTGGCGGCGGGGCGCACGTACGTCAGCCGGCGAGTCGATGAACGAAGGGCAACACCTCGACCCGGCGACGGTCCTCGAGCCTCCATCCGCTCGGCGCGTTGAAGCGGCTCCAGTGCGTGTCGCAGAGTTCGTAGGAGCTCGGCTCGCGTTCGTCGTGCAGGTGATCGATCCAGACAACCGATGTCGCGTAATTGAAGGTGAGAGTGAGGCGGGCGTGGTCACGACAGCCGTTCCGGGTGCATCGACGCATGGCCGACAAGGTACGGGAGCCGGTCGGCCTCGTGGTGGATACGAACACCGGATCGAAGAACCCACCCAGCGAAGGCGCTGAAGTAGCGACTTTCATACCGACCCGACCACCTCCGCCGGTCGGCCGACAACACCCCGGTCGTAGCATGGGGCCATGAGTGAGCCCACTCCTCCCCCGCCGCCCCCGCCCGCACCCGACAAACGTCGTCTCGGTCGTTCCTCGGAGAATCGTGGTGACGGCAAGTCCGGCGGCCGACCGGCCATGCCCAAGTGGTCGCCCTGGGTTCTCCTCGCCCTGATCCTCGTCTTGATCTTCGGACCCCAACTCCTGCCCGGACCCGACCGCGAAAAGATCGGCTTCGCCGAATTCATCACCCAGATCGAGAACGGCAAGGTCGACGAGGTCAAACTCAACAACACCACGCTCGGCATCACCGGCAAGTTCACCGATGGCAGCGAGTTCTCCACGACCGCACCTCTCGGCTTCCCCAACGAAGACGACCGCGCCATGTTCCGTGAGAAGAACGTCGACTTCCAGCCGAGCACCCCGCAGTCCAACTGGTTCATGAACCTGTTGCCGTTGCTCCTTCCCTTCTTCCTCATCTTCGGACTCTTGATGTGGATGAACCGACGAGCTTCGGGCCAGATGGGGAACATGATGTCGATCGGTCGTAGTCGGGCCAAGGCCTACACCACCGACCGGCCGTCCACGACCTTTGCCGACGTCGCCGGATACGAGGGCGTCAAGACCGAGATCAAAGAAGTCGTCGACTTCTTGCGCATGCCCGAACGCTTCAAGGAGATCGGGGCGCGCGTTCCCAAGGGAATCCTGCTCGTCGGCCCTCCGGGAACCGGCAAGACCCTCTTCGCTCGGGCGGTCGCCGGCGAGGCCGGCGTCGGCTTCCTCTCGGTCACCGGGTCGGACTTCATGGAGATGTTCGTCGGTGTCGGAGCGAGTCGCGTGCGCGATCTTTTCCAACAGGCACGCAAGATGGGTCGCGCCATCATCTTCATCGACGAAATCGACTCCATCGGACGCAAACGCGGTGCCGGACTCGGCGGCGGTCACGACGAGCGTGAGCAGACCCTCAATCAGATGCTCGCCGAGATGGACGGATTCGAAACCTCCGAGGGCATCGTGATCATGGCGGCGACCAACCGGCCCGACATCCTCGATCCGGCGCTTCTGCGTCCCGGTCGCTTCGATCGTCAGATCGTCGTTCCTCTTCCCGAATACGAGGAACGCCTGGCCATCTTGAAGGTTCATAGCCGCGACAAGCGGATGGGACCCGACGCCGACCTCGAAGTCATGGCCAAGGGCACTCCGGGAATGAGTGGCGCCGATCTCGCCAACCTCGTCAACGAAGCCGCGCTCTTCGCCGTCCGACGTGGCAGCTCGCAGATCGAGCGGATCGACTTCGAGTCGGCACGCGATCGCATCATGATGGGAGCCCGTCGCGATTCGCTCGTGTTGTCGGCTGAAGAAAAGCGGACGACCGCGTATCACGAAGGCGGACACGCAGTTCTCGCTGCTGTTCTCCCCAATGGCGATCCGCTCCACAAAGTTACGATCCTGCCGCGCGGCATGGCTCTCGGCGTCACCCAAACTCTCCCCGAGGAACGTCATAGCTACTCGCGCGACTACATCGAAGACCGGATCTGCATGGCACTCGGCGGACGTGTCGCCGAGCATGTCGTGTTCGGACAGCAGACGACCGGAGCGGCCAACGATCTGGAAGTCGTGACCGGACTCGCTCGACGCATGGTCCGCGAGTGGGGAATGAGCGACAAAGTCGGGCCCATGGCTTGGCATGGTCAACAGCAGGTATTCCTCGGCGAGGATCTCATGACCGGTGGTCGCGAATACAGCGATGACACCGCCCGGACCATGGACGAGGAGATCAATCGCATTCTCCGCGTTCAGGAACAACGGGCCGTCGAATTGCTGAACAAGCACCGAGCCGGCCTCGACCTCGTCGCCGCCGCTCTACTCGAACACGAGACGATCGACGGAGCCGAAGTCGGACGTCTGGTCCAGCAAGGCCTCGGCGAGCCTGTCCGGCGCGCCGACGCTCCCACACTCAGCGAGTAGAGCAGTCGTCCTCGACGCCCGCCCGACCGGGATCGCGGGCTTCGGCAACCGCCGCCCACAAATCAGTGGCCGACACCGGTCCGAGGAAATGTCGTCGGACGACTCCATGTGAATCGGTGATCAGCACCGTCGGCACCGCGTCGATTCGGTACTTCTCGTGCAACGCTCGATCCGACGAGTATTCGCATTCGCGAACGGTCACGAAGCGACTTGCCACTGCTTGAGCCTTGTCGGCCACGTTGCGACACACGTGGCATGTCGCCGACGTGAACACGACCACGAACCACCGTTCCGAGTCGGGGGCTTGGCTCGTTCGCGCCACCTCGTGAAAGTCGGCAACGTCGATCTGCGCTGGCACATGCCATTCCTTCTGCGTTGGCGCATCCGATTGCCGGCGACGACGAGAAACGATGGCGACACCGGACACCACCACGACGATTCCGAACGCGACGAGAAGGTTGATCACGGTCTCTCCGGGAGTCCGAGCACTGCCGCCAAACCGTTACCCGACGAATTGCGCTCGACCCGACGCTCCACGAGAACCGGCTGATCGCTGACCACGACCACCGGACGACCTCGGCTCACGGTGTCGACGAGGTCGACCGACAGGATTCCATTGGCCGCGAGTTCGAGATCCTCCAGACCGGGAATCGGTTCACGGCCGCCGGGTCCGATCGAGTACACGTCGACCGAGGCGAGATTCGGCGACACGTTCATGACGAGCAGGGCGTTCTCGAGAGCCACGGTGGGTGTGACCGACACGAACCACTCCGAGGACAATGCGGAGCTTTCTGCCCCGAGCAGAACCGAGGTCGAAATCGAATCACCAGCCGGCCGCGTCAGGACGCGTTCCACCACCAGCGAACTCTGCGAAAGAGTCGACACGAGAGTTCCGTGCCGTCCATCGGGAAGTCCGACGATTCCCGACGTGTCGAACACGACCACTTCACGCGACGGAACGGTGAGCGTGGTCGGATCGATCACGGCGTCGGCCACACCCAGAATGACGACGTCGACTTCGATGTCTTGATCCGTCGGATTGAACATGACCAGGCGCTCACTGACGCCCGCACCCTTCTCGCCGTCGGCGAACCACCACTCATCGCTCAGCGATGGGGCGGCGAGTGAGGTGATGTGACCGAGGCGCCCACCACCGAGGAAGTGCTGGTCGATGGCAACCACCACTCGACCACTGCTGGCCACCACGCTCACTCCGAGCACCGGCTCGTCGCGGAAACCCGATTCTTCGAGGTTCACCACGCGCAGCGATTGGGCAGGAATGACGTACCCCTGAAGTTCGTTCGGAGTCCGAGGACCCTCCGACGTGGACACCGCGATATCGACGATGGCCGGCGACTGGTAGGGGTTGGAAATCAGAAGGCGCGAATCAGAACCTTGGGGGGTCGATGCATCGGCGAGATACCACTGGTTCGAGGTCGTGTTGGCGCACGTGCTCACCGCGTTACCCGCCGGATGCAACGAACGCTGTTCGACCGTCACGCCGGCTTGATCGACCTCGACCACGGCGCTCAAATAATTGCCCTTCATCAACTCATCGAGGTCAACCACCGTCTGGGAGCGAGGCTCGACGGCGAATTGCGAAGTCGATGGCGGCTGGTCGATGGAAAGAATCGTGACCGAACCGGATGTCGGCAGTTCGGACTGATTAGTCACCACGATTTCACCGCCGTATTCGCCGCTCTCGCTCATTCCGAGAGCTGGCACTCCGCCGCAGAACCAGGTCGTACTGATCGCGCCGTCGACTTCTGGCACTTGAGGAGTGCCGGGTCGTAACGACGACGCAAACTCGGTGACGGACGATTCGCCATCGCGCTCGGCCATGAACACCGCGCCGGCTCCCATCAGAACGATGGTGATCAATGCGACCAGACGTCTCATCGGACACCATCCGTTTGGGCCTCAGCCGGGTTGTCACCATCGAGACTGATCACCGGTCGGGTGATCTCGATGACCTGTGATCGTCGTTTCGGCTGGGCCACGGCGAGAAGAGCCACGATCCACAGCGCTGCCTGCAAGACGACCCAACCGATCCGGCTCCACGGCGCGTCGTAATCGAGAACCGCTCGGCCACCATCGCCGACGTCGAACGACATCACCGATCCGAAGGAACCTTCGGACGGAACCGAACGCCCGTCGACCGAGAGTTGCCAACGTCGATCGAAGGGCACACCGAGGTTCAAGACACCGCCGGGCAGGGTCTGTGTCGTGGAGCTCCAGGCGTTGAAACCGGACAACACCGGACGCGAACCACCGAGTTCGGCCGAGATCAGGGACGATGCTCCGCCTTCGCTGCGTTCAGCCGCCGCCGACGCGCTGAGGACGGACGCCGTCGGAATCCATTGCAGATTCTCGTAGACCACCACACTCGCCGGGCTGTAGACCGTGCGCAGATCGAGTTGTTCGCCGAGTGACTCGACGAGACCAGCCGGCACCGCCGCTGGCGCTTCGGCCTGCGATCGAATTCGATCGACGACGGGCACCACGACGTACCGGACGCCGTAAGGCGCGACGAGACGGCCGACGCGGATGGTGGTCCGCCGGGCCAGTGCGTCGACCGCCGAGTCGATTCCGCGATGCTCGGCATCCGACGGCGTCGACCACATGTCGGACACGTCGAATCGACCACCGTCGACGACGTTGTAAGAGATGCCATCGGCGACTTCTCGATCGGATCCGGGAACGATCGCCGGATCACCGATGTAGAGAACGCGGTATCCGCCGTCCTCGGTTTGATCGGGTAGCAATTCGGCGACCTGAGCGACGAGCGACACCTGGGACTGCTGCCAACCGCCGTCGACTGCGGCAGCAACAACGGGGAAGCACGCCACAGGAAGCGCGGCCAAAGCGAGCAGGGCCAAAGGTTGACGAAGACCGAATCGGCTACCGCGCACGTCACGTTCGAAAGATGCGACCAGCACCAAACACCCGAGTGCAAGACCAACCGCCATCGGTACCAACAACACGCCGACCTCTGGAAGTCGAACGGACGAGTCGATCCGATCGGCCAGCGCGGCCACGAGCAAGAACACCGATACGAGCGAGATGGCTCGAAGTGCCCACGCGAACCGCCAATGTCGAGCGATCACGACCGACACGAGGGTCGGAACATACGCGGCCACGATCAGCCCTCCGAGGGCCGCCGGTCCGATGCCGAAGCGGAGGATGTCACCCAGACCTCGTCCGGCTTCGACTGAAGACCGTGCGCCGACGATCGAGATCCAGCCATCGGATTCGATCCAGCGCGTCGACCAAGGAAGATTGAGAACGACCGCGCCGGTGAACGCCACCACCGACGCCGCGACCCCGAGCCCGGCGGCCCGCCATGAACCACCGGCGAGCGCTCCGCTCAGTGAGAAGACGACCAGAGCCACGAGTGCCACCACCGCCGCCGACGGAACGAAAGCCGCGACGAGCGCCACGAGAAGAACGAGTTTGGCGATGAGCGCCACGCGTTGAGAGGTGGAGGGGTGTTCGATCGATTCGTCGTCGGCGTCTTCGGCCACCACCGAT
>JBEGQB010000074.1:0-7899 GCA_041181165.1 Actinomycetota bacterium | reverse complement strand
TCGTGGTGGCGATCAAAGCGAAGATCCCCTACGACCGATCGGTGACCGTCGCGTTCACCGCCGCCGGAAACAACTTCGAATTGGCCATCGCCGTGTGCATCGGTGTGTTCGGCGTGTCATCGGGTCAAGCGTTGGCCGGTGTCGTCGGACCACTGATCGAAGTTCCGGCCCTGATCGGGCTGGTGTACGTGGCTCGGGCCGCTCGCCGGCGCTACACACTCGTCTGAGCAACTTTCTGGTGGGGAATCTTCACCTATGCGGTGAAAAATCCTCACCAGATCCACGAGGGGATGTTGGTGGGCGAGGGGGGACTTGAACCCCCACGTCCTTGCGAACACTGGCACCTGAAGCCAGCGCGTCTGCCATTCCGCCACTCGCCCGAGTAACAGGGCTGGAACGGTACCAAGACTTCACCTTCCGCCCAACCTGCGCCGAGCCGCCCCATACCCGTCCACCAGCGCCGATACCCTTTCACCCACCTGTGGGTCTGCAATCGTTCGAGGATGGTTTGAGTCGTATGTTCGAGGGAGTTTTCAACCGCGGCTTGCGCAGCGCAGTTCGACCCATCGAGATCGGCCGTCGCCTCGTCCAAGAGATGGACGACAAGCGAACCGTCGATTCCAAGAGCCGCCGAGTTGCCCCGAATCACTTCGTCGTCCGTCTTCATCCCAAGGACCACGACGAACTCTCCGACTTCATCGGACCTCTCGAAGGTGAACTCGTCGAGGCCGCCAAGGAGTACGCCAAAGAAGAGGGCTACCACCTGCGCGGGCCGGTCACGGTCTCGATCGTCACCGACGATTCACTGAAGTCGGGCCGCATCGGCATCGAATCCAAGGTCCGCACGAGCGAAAGTCCGATTTCCGAAGGCGTTCTCGCGGTACCCGGTGGTCAGGTGCTCCGCATCGGAGAGCAGCCGATCATCATCGGTCGTCAACCCGATTGCGACATCGTTTTCGACGATCCAAACATCAGCCGTCGCCACGCCGAGGTCCGAGTCGCCGCCGGCGAATACACGATCTCCGATCTGGGTTCCACCAACGGAACCAAGGTCAACGGGGTTGCGGTGTCGTTGGCCCGAGCCCTCCGAGACGGCGACATCATCACCCTCGGCAGCAACTCGATCCGATTCGAATCGAAGTAACGGCAATGACCGACCAATTGCTCGGGGTTCTGAAGATCCTGTTCCTGGTTCTTCTCTATGCATTCTTCGCCCGAGTCTTGTGGGCGGTCTGGAGTGAGGTTCGGGTTCCGGCACTTCCGCAAAACGGTGCGCCGTCGGCTCCGATCGCCGACGTCAAGACACCCCGACGTCACCGGGTCACCGAACTCCGAGTGGTTGCTCCCAAGGCTCTGAAAGGTACGCGACTCGAACTTTCGGCGGCACCGCAAGTCATCGGACGTTCGGCCGAGGCCGCGCTCTCGATTCCCGACGACACCTTCCTCAGTAGCCGCCATGCCCGCGTCTGGTTGGTCAATGGTCAAGCCATGATCGAAGATCTGCAATCGACCAACGGCACCACCGTCAACGATCAACCGATTGCGACCGTCACGTCGCTTCGCCCTGGCGATCGCATCAAGATGGGACAGCTCGTCGTGGAGGCCGACCGATGATTCGTGCCATTGCGGGAGCAGCCACTGATGTCGGCCGGGTGCGTCTTGGCAACGAAGACTCCTACCTCTGCACCGAACGTCTCTTCTTCGTGGCCGATGGCATGGGCGGGCACAGTGCCGGCGAGGTCGCCAGCGCGATCGCCGTCACCACCTTGGCCAACACACTCGCCGATCTCTCTTCGAACGGCGTCGACTCGGCCAAGGTGGCCGACGCAGTGCGCACAGCCAACACAGCAATCTTCGAAGAAGCCCAATTGGATTCGCGCAAGGCGGGAATGGGGACCACCCTCACCGGAATCGTCCTCACCGACCCGGCCGGACACCGGGCCGTCGTGGCCAACGTCGGTGATTCGCGCACCTATCTCTGGCGACACGGGGAACTCCGACAAGTGACCAAAGATCACTCCCATGTGCAGTCACTCGTCGATCGCGGGGCCATCACACGCGCCGAGGCGCGGGTGCACTTCCAACGCAACATCGTGTTGCGAGCCATGGGGATCGATTCGATGGTCGATGTCGACACCTTCGATCTCGACATCGAGGACGAAGATCGATTCATCATCTGTAGCGATGGTCTCGTCGATGAAGCCGATGACGACGAAATCGAGACCCAGATCCGCCAAGCCTCCAACCCACAGGACCTCGCCGATCGACTGGTTGCGTTGGCCAACCACAACGGCGGTCGCGACAACACCACCGTGGTGGTCGTCGACTTCACGGCGAGCGCCGCCGACATCACCCTTGCTTCCCCCGCCGCAACACCGAGCTCTCCCGCCGAAATCAAACGCCCGTCCAAGTGGCTGGCGATCGCCGCCATCGGATCGTGGTTGATCTCGGCCGCCATCGTCGTCACCGTCGTCGTGAGCGCACTCACCTCGGGTTGATGATCGCCACTCCTCACGCTCAACGCCGACGATCCACCGAGTTACGACTCGTCATCCTTGCCGGCGTCCTGACCGCTGCCGGCTACACCCTCGCGGCCCTCGGCAAGAACTCAGCGATGCCACCGCGCATCCTTCCGTTCCTCGGAGTTCTGCTCCTCCTTCTCGTGTCGGCTCACATCGCGGTTCGCTGGTTCGCACGAGGCGCCGATTCGACCCTGCTCCCGATTGCCGCGCTCCTCAACGGTCTCGGGTACGTGATGATCGCCCGACTCTCCGAGCGACTCGCCGGGCTCCAGACCACCTGGACGTTCATCGGCATCGGGGTGTTCATCGGCGTCCTTCTCGTCATTCAGAGGATCAACGACCTGTCGCGATTCAAGTGGACCTTCTTCTTCGTCGGTGCCGGTCTTCTTCTCCTTCCACTCGTGCCGGGCCTCGGATTCAGCTCGGGAGGTGCGCGTATCTGGGTCAATCTCGGACCGATCAACTTTCAGCCGGGAGAATTCGCCAAATTGGCCCTGGCCTTGTTCTTCGCCGCCTATCTCGCCGAGCGCGGCAGCCTCATCTCGCAATCCACGCGGCGCATCGGGCCGATCCTCGTGCCGGAGACGAGGGATCTCCTTCCGCTTCTTGCTGCTTGGGGTTTCTCGGTTCTCGTCATGGTTGGCCAACGCGATCTCGGTTCGAGTCTGTTGTTCTTCACACTTTTCGTCGTTCTCGTGTGGGTCGCCACGGAGCGCACCAGTTATCTCGTCATCGGCTTCGGTTTGTTCGCCATCGCCTGCATCGCCGCCTACAACGCGTTCGATCACGTACAGACCCGTGTTGCGATCTGGCTCGATCCGTGGAGCCGGTACTCGGGCAAGGGCTATCAAGTTGCACAGTCGATGTTCGCTCTAGGAAGCGGAGGTACCGCCGGAACCGGACTCGGGCTCGGCGACCCGACACGAATTCCCGAGGCCAAGAACGATTTCATCTTCGCGGCCATTGGCGAAGAACTCGGACTCTTCGGCGCGTCCGCGGTACTCATCGCTTTCGTTCTCATGATCGGCGCTGGCCTGCGCACTGCGCTTCGTACACAGAGGCCGTTCGAAAAGTTGTTGGCCACCGGTCTGACGACGATTCTCGGAGTGCAGGCGTTCATCATCATCGGCGGTGTCATCCGCGTCGTCCCGCTCACCGGGATCACTCTCCCGTTCGTGAGTTACGGCGGATCGAGCCTCGTCGCCAACTACGCGCTTCTGGCCCTCCTCATCCGCATCAGCGACACATCGGCCCGACGGCTCGGTGAGGTTCCCGACGATCCAACACTCTCGGAACGCTGGGCGGCACGTCGCGCGGCTCGCGCCGAACGCAAAGCCGGAGCCACGGCATGAACCAACGGATCCGCCGACTCTCGATCGCTCTCATGACGCTCTTTGCGATCCTCTTCGTTCAACTCAACATCATCCAGGTCGGTCGCAAGAGTTCCCTGGACGACGACCAGCGCAATACTCGTCAAGCGGTCCGAGACTTCAACGAGCCGCGGGGCGACATCGTCAGTGCCGATGGCGTGGTGCTCGCCACTTCCGAACGAGGTGACGACGACTCCGGGCACCCCTGGCAACGGCTCTATCCAGAAGGCGAACTCTTCGCCGACGTGACCGGATACTTCACGTTCGCCTACGGCGCCACCCAAGTGGAGCGCGTCGCCAACGACGTTCTCGCTGGTCGGACCCCGCAACAACAGATTCAGGGGATCGCCTCGCTCTTCGATGGTGCCGACACCACTGGATCGGTCGAACTCACGATCGACACCAAGATCCAGCAAGCTGCTCGATCCGCACTCGGTGACCGAGAGGGATCCGTGGTGGTCGTCGATGTGCAGACGGGTGCGGTGAAGGCGATCTGGAGCTACCCCACCTTCGACCCGAACTTCGTGGCAACTCACGACGACCGCGAAGCGGGTGATGTTCTCGATTTCTTGAACGATGTTCCGGGCAATCCGCTGCTCGCCAACGCCTACCAAGAGCGCTACATGCCCGGTTCGACATTCAAGGTCATCACCACCGCCGCCGCTCTCGATGCTGGTGTGATCGATCTCCAAACGACTTTCGACGAAGAATCCGAGTTCGTCCCACCTCAGACCACCGACCCGATCAGCAACTACAACGGCAAATCTTGTGGAGGGGATCTCACCGAAGTCTTCCGGCGCTCGTGCAACACCCCCTTCGCACGCATCTCACTCGAGATGGGCCCCGAGCGGATGGTCGAGGCGAGTCGTCGCTTCGGCATCGGAGAGAAGATCCCCTTCGATCTGCCCCGCCCGGTATCGAGCACCTTCGGCGATGTCGGCTACTTCGAGGACAACTTGCCACTGCTCGCCATCGGAGGATTCGGCCAGGGCAATACCCAGATGGTTCCTCTGCACATGGCACTCATCGCCGCTTCGGTGGCCAACCAGGGAGCCATGATGCGTCCGTTCGTGATCGACTCCACCTACGACCACACCGGCCGCCTCATGAAGCGAACCGCACCATCGATCTGGAAGCAGACGATGACACCTGCGACCGCCTCCATCATGAGTGGACTGATGCAAGAAGTCGTTCGATCCGGAACCGCGTCGTGTTGTCTGAAACTCGCCAACGGAATCGATGCCGCCGCCAAGACGGGTACGGCCCAACTCAACGGGCCAGGTGAACCCGAACGATCACACGCCTGGATGATCGGATTCGCTCCGGCCACCGCTCCTCGTTACGCATTCGCAGTGATGCTGAAGGGTACGACTGCCGAAATCAGCGCTGGAACGGGCGGAACTCTCGCTGGTCCCGTCGCCAAGAAGGTTCTCGACGTTGCCCTGACCCGCTGAGAACCCACGGGTAGCCTCTGACGAAGTTATGTCGGACCGAGAGAGCGTCATCCTCAACGACCGCTACGAGATGCAGCAGCGCATCGGTCGGGGCGGAATGGCCGACGTCTATTTGGCTCGAGACGTCCTTCTCGACCGACTCGTCGCCATCAAGGTCCTCTTCCCCGAGTTCGCCACCGATCCGGCCTTCGTCGAGCGCTTCCGTCGCGAGGCACAGTCGGCAGCCAACCTCAACCACCCCAACATCGTCAGCGTGTACGACTGGGGACGAAGCAACAACACCTATTTCATGGCAATGGAATACGTGCCTGGTCGCACGCTCGCCGATGCATTACGGGACCTCGGCCAGATCTCGGCATCGAAAGCGGCCGAGGTCGGCATCGAAGTCGCCGCCGCACTTTCTTTCGCCCATCGAAACAACGTCGTTCACCGAGACATCAAACCCGGCAACATCCTCATCGGCAGCAACGGACAACTGAAGGTGGCCGACTTCGGCATCGCCCGCGCGCTGGGCAGCGCAGCCGATTCAGGTCTCACCCAAGCAGGCGCGGTGATGGGAACGGCTGCATACTTCTCGCCCGAGCAAGCTCAAGGTGGCCAACCCGATCCGCGCAGCGATCTCTACTCGCTCGGAGTCGTTCTCTACGAAATGGTGTCCGGGCGCGTCCCGTTCACTGGCGACAACCCGGTTGCCATCGCCTACAAGCAGGTCCACGAAGCACCCACTCCTCTCAACCAGTTCGCGCCCGATGTGCCGCGTGCCTTCGAGGCGATCGTGGCTCGATTGCTCGCCAAGGATCCGGCGCGTCGATATCCCACCGCCGAAGCCGTTCGTGACGACCTACGTCGTTTTCGCGACGGGCTTCCGGTGCAGGCTCTCGCTGCGATCCTCAACAAGAAGGAACCCGATCCTTCATCGATACCAACGGTGGCCACTCCAACTGTCCCCTCCAATGAATTGCCGCCGCCCACGTTGCCCACCGGCCCCACAACACAACGCACCACGGTGGTCATCAGCGATCTGCCACCTGGTTACGACCCGACTGGCCCCATCACGCCACCCGAAGACCTCGGGCCCCGCCGCCGAAACATCGTGATCGCAGCTGGTATCGCAGCGGTCGTCGTACTGGTTGGTCTGGTGGTCGGTTTCCTTGCGCTCTCGGACCGATCGTCATCGGGCCCATCGATCGCGGTCCCCAACGTCACGAACATGCTTCTCGACGAGGCCGTTTCACTGCTCGACTCAGTCGGCCTCGAAGCAGTGCCCATCGCCGAAGAGAACTCCGGTGTCGAGCCCAACATCGTGTGGGCGCAGGACCCTCCCCTTGGCGAGAACCTGAAAGAGGGCGACACCGTCCGAGTGATCTACAACCCGTCGAATGCACCGATTCCCGTACCGGATCTCACCGGTCTCGATCTCGAACAAGCACGTAAGGCTCTGCTCAACAACGGACTCACGATCGGTGAAGTCACCTATGTGAACGATCCCGAGATCGCCGAAGGAATCATCATCTCTTCGACTCCCGCTTTTGGTGAGTCCGTGCTCGGCGGAGCAACAATCGACCTGACGGTGAGCCAAGGCAAGGGAACCAACCCGATGCCGGTTCTCGATGGCAAGACGATCGAAGAAGCCCGATCGATTCTCGAGGGCGACCCTTACAAGTTCACCGTGAACGAGATCATCGAGGCGAGCGACACCATCGAAATCGGTTACGTCATCCGCACGAGCCCCATCACCGGAGCTGAAACACCCATCGGCGCCACCGTCACCGTGTACGTGTCGAATGGTCGAGCTCCCATTAAGGCCCCGCCGGTGGTTGGTCTCACGGAAGCCCAGGCCCGAGCCCAACTCACTGCCAAGGGATTCACCGTCAAGGTGAACTACGTCAGCGTCGAGGCCGACTCACCCGATGCCGGTCGTGTCATCTCGCAGGATCCTCGTTCAGGAGTCGAGGCCGAGGTCGGGAGTCAGGTGGTTCTCGAAGTCGGTCGAGCCACATCGAGCACGACATCTCAACCTCCGGCATCCGACGCTCCCGGCGCCTGAGTCAGGCGCGGGCGAGGAAGTTCCGCAACATCGTGTGACCGTGCGCGGTCAGGATGCTTTCGGGATGGAACTGAACTCCTTCGATCGGCAGATCGCGGTGTCGCATTCCCATGATCATCCCGTCCGATGTTTCAGCCGTGACGACCAGACACGACGGAAGAGTGGCACGATCGACGACGAGTGAGTGGTAGCGCGTCGCGGTAACCGGTGATGGCAACCCAGCGAAGACTCCTTCCCCACCGTGCTGAACTTCACTCGTCTTGCCGTGCATGAGTTCGGGAGCACGCACGACGTCTCCGCCGAACACATGACCGATCGCCTGATGTCCGAGACACACTCCAAAGACGGGGACACCCTTCTTCGCCACCGGTTCGATGAGGTCGCACAGGATCCCGGCGTCCTCGGGGCGACCGGGTCCGGGAGACAACAAAACGGCATCCGGACGCTGGTCGAGCACCTGATCGACCGTCAGGTCATCATTGCGGAACACCGTCGGCTCGGCCCCG
>JBEGQB010000073.1:0-7979 GCA_041181165.1 Actinomycetota bacterium | reverse complement strand
CCGGACCGGCTGCGGTCGAAGCTCTGCTGGAGCAGGTTCGATCCACGCGACTTTCGTGTCTGCCTTGGTCACCAACGACCGTTGAACTTCGCTCGAGGGTGGCTTTCCTGCGCCGCGAGATCGGCGAGCCGTGGCCGGATTGGTCGGACAAAGTGCTCTTGAACCGCATCGATCAATGGCTCGAGCCGTATCTCGCCGGCATGACATCGATGACCGAACTCGCCCGCATCGACCTCGCGATGCTCCTGCGTTCGCAACTTCCATGGCCCGAAGGTTCACGACTCGAGGAACTCGCGCCGACGACCATCGAACTTCCCTCCGGGCGCTCGCTGCGCATCGACTACTCGTCGGGAGTCAAGGAAGGAACCGCACCGGTGGTGCCGGTGCGCGTCCAGGACCTCTTCGGAGTGAAGGATCATCCATCCATCGGCGGTGGACGCGTGCGCCTCGTTCTGCAGCTGCTGTCGCCGGCCGATCGACCGATCCAGATCACTTCGGATCTCCCCGGTTTCTGGGCCGGTACATGGAGCGAAGTGCGCAAGGAGATGGCCGGTCGTTATCCCAAACACAACTGGCCGACCGATCCGGCCAACGCCGATCCGAAGCGCATGAAGGACCGCTAGACATTGATATCTGTGCCGAATACGGCACTCTTCTCATTCTCCGGACCTCACTCCGAGCGTTAGCGTCGGGAGCATGCCCGACTTCGAGTTCACCGAGATCCTCCCGCTCGGCCCGGACGACACCCCGTACCGGCTGGTGACGACCGACGGTGTCAGCACCTTCACCACTCCCGAGGGCACGTTCCTCAAGGTGGCGCCCGAGGCCCTCACGCGAATCACGGCCGAAGCGATGCGGGACATCGCTCATTTCCTCCGCCCCGGACACCTCCAGCAATTGCGCAACATCCTCGATGACCCGGAGGCGAGCGACAACGACCGCTTCGTGGCCCTCGACCTACTGAAGAACGCGGCGATTTCGGCCGGTGGTGTGCTCCCCATGTGTCAGGACACCGGCACGGCGATCGTGAAGGCCAAGAAGGGTCAGTACGTCTTCACGGGTGGCGGCGACGAAGAAGCAATCGCCCGCGGCGTGTTCGACACCTACCTCACGAGCAACCTTCGCTACAGCCAGATGGCTCCGATCTCGATGTACGACGAAGTCAACACCGGCAACAATCTTCCGGCCGAGATCAAGATCGCCGCCACCGATGGCGACGCGTACAAGTTCCTGTTCATGGCCAAAGGCGGCGGAAGCGCCAACAAGAGCTACCTCTTCCAGGAAACCAAGGCTCTGCTCAACGACAAGACCCTCTTCCCGTGGCTCTTCGAGAAGATGAAGTCGCTCGGCACCGCCGCGTGTCCGCCGTACCACTTGGCCGTGGTGATCGGCGGCACGTCAGCCGAACACGCGGTCGAGACCGCCAAGCTCGCCAGCGCGCGCTACCTCGACTCACTCCCCACCAAGGGCACCAAACTCGGCCACGGTTTCCGGGACGTCGAGATGGAGTCCCGCATTCTCAAGCTCGCACAGGACACCGGAATCGGCGCGCAGTTCGGCGGCAAGTACTTCTGCCACGACGTGCGAGTGATCCGGTTGCCGCGTCACGGAGCGTCGTGCCCGGTGGCCATGGCGGTCTCGTGCTCGGCCGACCGGCAAGCCCTCGGCAGGATCACCAAGGACGGCATCTTCATCGAGCAACTCGAAACCGATCCCGCTCGATTCCTCCCCGATGTGACTCACTACGATCTCGCCGACTCCGCCGTCGTACACATCGATCTGCGCAAGTCGATGGATGAGATCCGTGCCGAGTTGACGAAATATCCGGTCAAGACGCGAGTGATGCTCACCGGCCCGATGGTCGTGGCGCGCGATATCGCCCACGCAAAGTTGAAAGAGCGCATCGACGCCGGCCAAGGACTCCCCGACTACTTGAAGAACATGGCGGTCTATTACGCCGGCCCGGCCAAGACACCCGAGGGCATGGCCAGTGGCTCGTTCGGGCCGACCACCGCCGGTCGCATGGACAGCTACGTCGACGAATTCCAGGCCAATGGCGGAAGTTTCGTGATGTTGGCCAAGGGGAATCGTTCTCGCGCCGTCACCGACGCCTGCAAGAAACACGGTGGCTTCTATCTCGGCTCGATCGGCGGGCCGGCGGCGCGTCTCGCCCAGGACTGCATCACCAAGGTCGAGGTGCTCGAGTATCCCGAACTCGGCATGGAAGCGGTGTGGAAGATCGAGGTCAAGGACTTCCCGGCCTTCATCGTCGTCGACGACAAGGGCAACGATTTCTTCGACCTCGTGAACAAGCCCTTCGGTGGCGTTCCCGTCTCGCTGAAGTAGCGATCAGGGCTGCAGCAATTCACCCAGACGTAGTTCACCTTCGCGGGTCTGGCCGCCGATGGAGAGGAATCGCTCCATCGCCTCACGAGCGCCCGGACCACCAAGAGTCGCGCTGAATGCATTGCCTTCGGCGAGAAGGTCGGCGGGCACTTCTTTTTCGGCGCGGATCACCGACGCCTTGGCAGCCGCCACCGCGTGCGCAGGATACGACGCGATGCGTGCGGCCAATCGTTCGACGAAGGGCCACAACTGCTTGCGCGGCAGCGCTCGATTGATCCAGCCCCACGCCTCGGCTGTTTCGGCATCGAAGTCGTCGCAACCGAGCACCACTTCGAGCGCGCGAGACCGACCCATGAGGCGCGCCAACCGCTGCGTACCGCTTCCACCCGGAATGATGCCAAGAGCGACCTCGGGTTGATTGAACACCGCTCCGGCGTGCTTCTTGGAGGGCAACGCTGCGAAACGCATATCACAACTGAGCGCCACTTCGCTTCCTCCTCCCCCCACGCGGCCTTCGATGACGGCGATGGTCGCCTTGGGCATCGTGCGCAACGTCTCACACATGACGTGATACGGGTTCAACTCGGTGGCCGGCGGCTGACCGGTCGGGAAGGCGAGAATCGCCTCCACGTCGAAATGCGCAATGAAGAATTCGGGGTTCGCCGACGACAACAGAACCACACGTACCGAATCATCGACCGCAACATCGCCGATGATCTGGGCGGTGGCCAAGAACTCTTCGAAGGTGAACAGGTTGATCGGCGGATTGTCGAAGACGATCCGCGCGATTCCATCGGCCTTGGAAACGCTGACTCCCATGACACCCTCCCCCGTCGAGCCCGCGGTGGACTGCTTACTTGAGCAACTTCTTCACGGCCGCGCGCGTGTCGGCGATCTCTTCCGGCGTGGCGCCGAACTCCACCGCCGCGAAGTCGGTCACGCCGATGTCGGCCAGAGCTGCCAGGCGATCGAGAACTTCGGACTCGCTTCCCACCACGGCGATGTCGGCCGGACCGGCCACACCTTCCTTGTCGAGCATCGCTCGATAACTCGGGAGTTGTCCGTACACGACGAAGACCTTGGCCGCCCGCTCGAAAGCCGCCTCTTTGTCCTTGGTGACGCACACCGGCAGCGCGGCGATCACTCGAGTCGAATCTCGACCCGCCTTCTCGGCGGCGGCCTTGAGCGTCGGCACCGTGTGGTTGGCCAGCGTCTGCGGTCCGGTGCACCACGTGAGCGTTCCGTCGGCGAGTGCTGCCGTGACCTTCAGCATCTGTTCACCCAACGCGGCGATCACGACGTTCGGACGGCTGCCACCGGGTACAGCCACGGCACCGTTCACGCGGAACTCTTCACCGGCATGAGCGACCGGCTTTCCTTCGAGCAGCGGCATCATCACCTCGAGGTACTCGCGCATGTGTCGGACGGGCTTGGCGAAGCTCATTCCCCACATCGATTCCACGACGATCTGATGGCTGAGTCCGATGCCGAGGCACAGTCGTCCGTTGCACGCTGCGTTCACGGTGAGAGCCTGCTGGGCCATCATCATCGGGTGCCGTGGGTACGTGGGCACCACACTCGTACCGAGTTCGATGCGCGGCACTTCGCGACCGATCACCGCCAGAGCGGTGAGCGCGTCATGGCCGAAGATTTGCGGCGCCCAGTAACTGGCGAAGCCGTCCGCTTCAGCTCGCTTGGCCTCGGCGACCATGGCATCGAGGGTTCCGTCGTTGGCTGCACCACCAAAAATTCCGATTCGCATGTTCGCACCGTAGCCCTCGGAGGCGCGATCGCCTTCAGCGAGGGATCTCAGGCCAGGCTGACGACGTCCAGCCAATCCTCGCCGAAGTAGTCGACCTGACCATCGGGCATGAGAAGAACCTTGGTCGGCTCCAAGCGTTCCACGAACTCGGTGTCGTGGCTGACGAAGATGATCGAGCCCTTCCAGGTCGACAACGCATCGGCCACGGCCTCGCGACTCGGCGGGTCGAGGTTGTTGGTCGGCTCGTCGAGGAGCAGCAGGTTGTTGCGCCCGACCATGAGCATGGCCAAGGCCAATTTGGTCTTTTCTCCACCGGAGAGCGTGCCCGAGCGCTGGAACACCTTCTCCCCCGACAGGCCGAACATGCCTAGGAGTCCACGGAGTTGTGTTTCGGTGAGTTGCACACCCGGGGGTACTTCACGACGAATGTTGTCGAGAAGGCTGGCCGTCGTGTCGAGGTTGTCGTGTTCTTGCGCGTAGTAGCCAACCGCTACCTGATGTCCGAAACGGAAGTCACCGAGATCGGCCGTCGTCTCGCCGGCAAGGATGCGTAGAAGGCTCGTCTTGCCGGCTCCATTGAGTCCGAGAACGAGGAGTCGTTCTCGTCGTCCGAGATCGAACGAAACGTCCTCGAAAACCGGGGGCCCGCCGTAGCCCTTGCACAAGTGCTCGGCGAAGACCACGGTTTCACCGCACGGCGGTGGATCCGGAAAACGAACGTTGAGAGTTCGTGACGCGGTAGGAGCGGCGACTTTCTCGGATTCCAGCCGATCGATGCGCTTCTCGATGCTGTGCGCCATGGCCGCCTTGGTCGCCTTGGCCCCGAAGCGATCGACGACCGTCTGCAGACGTTGGATCTCCTTGGCCTGTAGTGCTGCCTTCTTGGCCAGTCGTTCTTCGTCCTCGGCTCGCGACTTCTGGTACTGGCTGTAGGTGCCGCGGTACTCGACGATGTGCCCGACGGCGTCCTCGGCCATACGGTCGAGATGAAGGACGCGGGTGATGGCTTCGTCGAGGAGATCGAGGTCGTGACTGATCACCAACAACGCGCCGCGGTACTGGCGTAGGAACGAGAGCAACCAGTTCTTGGCGTCAACATCGAGGTGGTTCGTCGGTTCGTCGAGGAGCAGAACGTCGCTGCCGGCGAACAGAATTCGGGACAACTCGACGCGCCGCCGTTCCCCGCCCGAGAGAACGCCCACCGGGAGATCGAGACGCGACGCAGTGAGGCCGAGACCGGCGGCGATCGAACGGGCTTCGCTCTCGGCGGCGTAGCCACCGCGGGTCGCGAATTCGTCCTGTGCTCGCGAGTAACGCGACACACTGCGCTCACTCGCGTCCTCCTCCATGGCGATACGCAGCTTTTCGAGGCGAGCGAGGTCTTCGTCGATGTTCCGGCCGGACAGGATGTGCGAAATCGCCGTGCGTCCGTCGAACACACCGGCGATACGGGGATCCTGCGGCAGGTAGCCGAAACCGCCCTTGCGCATCACTTTGCCGCCGATCGGCTCGCTGTCGCCGCCGAGCACTTTGAAGAGGCTCGTCTTGCCGGCGCCGTTGCGACCGACGAGTCCGACCTTGTCCTTGGGCATGATCGTGAAAGTCGCGTCCTGAACGACGACGCGACCACCGACCTCCACCGACAGCGACTGGACCTGAAGCACCCTCCAAGTGTGTGGCGACTCGTCCTTGGTCGCAACCCGCTTCGGCTCAGCCGTTCGACGTCACGTCGGGGTCGGTCTGTGGAACGTCGGTCGATACGCCCGCGGTGTCGTCGACCTTGGTGTCGTCCACCACGGAGTCATCGGACGGATTGACGTCCACGATCGCGTCCGGCATCTCCTCGTCCTCCACGAATTCCGATTCGAGACACTTGCCGGCTCCACCGCCCGGCGCGGTACCGAGAACCTTGGCCAGGACCGCGACGAGAAGGTCATTGCCTTCGGTCGAGGGATGAATGCCGTCGCCAGCCAGTACGCCATCGGCTTTCGAGATCGACTCCCAGTCGACCAGCCAGACGTTGTCGCGATTTCGCGCCTCTTCCTCGATGATGTCGTTGACCTCGCGTTGATCGGGGCGATACATCGACGTCGTGAAGAGGACCGTCGGTCGCGGCTCAAGATCGTCCAACACCGACTGCAGAAGACGGCGAAACTCCCCTTCGCTCTGCCAATAGTTGGTGCCGAGGAAGACGACTGCCGCGTCCCAATCTTCGTCCAACTTCGCATCGAGCACTTCCGGACCGAACTGGATCGACTTCCCTATCTCGGCCTCGATCACCATCTGCCATCCGAGTGGCACCAGTCGACGACACGCCTTGTTGTTGTAGCGACGGGCGACCGTGGCAAAGATCGAATCGCCGATCAACAGGAGCCTCGGGCCGGATGCCACCTGACCGACCGTGGTGTCGAAGGTGGGCAACACGGGGTCACCACCGTTCACCGCTGGGGTGCTCGGGCTCACCGACGGCAGGACCCCGATGCCGGCCACGGTTCCGAGCGGCCCCGCGGGTGGTGTGGCATTCGGTGAGCCATCACCACCGCAAGCGACGAGGACGACCGCCACGATCCCCAGAAGTCCGAGTCGACGCCTCATGCGTCGCCGGAGCGTCGGGCCCGTAGTTCGTCTCGAATCTCGGTGAGAAGTGCAATTTCGTTCGGGGGCGCCACGGCTTCATCACCGGTGGCTCGGTTGTACAACTTCAACATCAAGAAGAGTACGAGCGCGATCGAGACGAAGGTGACGGCAACGGTGAGGAACGCTCCGAACCTGATCTGGGCGTCGTTGATCTCGAGGATCAGCGCACCATCGAAATTCGGTTTTCCGAACGGAATGGCGACGAGCGGCATGATCACGTTCTCGACCAGAGCGGTCACGAGGCCGGTGAACGCCGACCCCATCACGAAGCCAATGGCAATGGCGACGAGATTGCCCTTGTTGATGAATTGGCGGAACTCGGCGAGGAAGCGACCGACGGGTGAATCCTTCATGGGATCAACGGTAGTCCTTGCGCAGCGTGTCGGGACTGCGACCGCGCTCGAAACGACTACTTTGGGATCCGTGAACGAGTCCACCGAAGCGACTGGTGACGGCCACGAGGATTCGATGCCCGAACTCCTGCTCGACCGACTCGATTCGCTCCGTGTTCTGCGCGCCGACACCGACGAAGAAAAAGATGCCCTCCTCTTCCAGATCGGTGGACGTGGTGTGGTGGAACGAGAGATGGTCGCCCAGATGTCAGCCGTTCGACCCTTGCAACATCCGCAACGTTTCGAAGAAGCGCACCGCATGATGGTGCGGGGCATCGAGGTCCTCGACCGCAATGGCGCACGCCCGGCCGAGGTCCGTCGACTCGGCCCTCTCACACCGATCGCCAAGTGGCTGGTGCAGCAAGTGACCCGCTGGATCGTGCGCAGTCATCTGAATCGTCTCGTCGGCCGCGTGGCCGGCCTGTACGAGCGACGAGAGGCCAACAGCGCGTGGGGAACGGCCGAGCACTCGATGTTGCGCCGATCGCGCCTCGACATGCGCCGCGTCCAAGCCGGCATGAGCACCAAAGCCCTCGGCCTGCCGACGTTTCTCCTCGGTGGTGCGGTTCTCACCTCGATCGCCAGCGGGCTACAGAGCGTCACGAGAGCTGCACTCGACTCCACGGCGGGAGTGATCATCCTCGGCGTGGTGCTGTTCGCCGTACTCGCCGCATTGTCGTGGGTTGCGCTCTACAGCGCCGGGGTGGCGCGTCGACGCATCAAACTCTCGACCGATCAACCGATGCGTGCGTTGTGGGAAACCATCGGCACCGCCGGCAAACCGCCGCGCGACGAGAGTTACAACTTCGCCGCCTATGCGATCATCCTTCTCGTACTCGCCT
>JBEGQB010000072.1:0-8021 GCA_041181165.1 Actinomycetota bacterium | reverse complement strand
TCACCGTCTATGAGAAGGACGACAACGTCGGCGGGCAGGTTCGTCTGGCGGCTTCGGTCCCCAACCGCGCCGAATTCGGCGACATGATCCGCAACCAGATCAACGAATGCCGTCGACTCGGTGTGGAGGTCGTGACCGGAACGGGCGTGTGGCCCGGCTTCGTCGAGGAGAAGAAACCCGATCACGTGATCGTCGCCACCGGCGCCGAACCACAACGTCCGTGGTGGGTCGCCGATCCCGAAGCCGACGAATCGGCCCGCAAGGTCGTCGATGTCCGCGCCGTGCTCGACGGAACGGCGCCCATGGGTGGTCCGCAATCGGGTGAGTCGGTGGTCGTCATCGACGAGATCGGCTTTCATCACGCGACGTCGGTGGCCGAGCTACTCGCCGATCGCGGGTGCGAAGTCGAGATCACCACACCCGGCATGGTCGTCGGCCAGGACCTCGGCATCACCCTCGACATGGAGAACTGGTGGATCCGCGCCGGCGCGAAGGGAATCGTGCAGTCGACCGATCTCGTGCCGATGGGATTCGCCGGCGGCGAACTCACCTTGCTTCATCACCCGACCGGTCAGAACCAGAGCCGTCGTCCCGATTGGGTCGTTCTCGCCGTGCCGCCCAACCCGGTCGAGTGGTTGTTCAACGATCTCAAGAATGCCGGCTGGAGCGTCGAACGCGTCGGCGATTGCGTCGCTCCGCGTCGCGCTCATGCCGCCGTCGTCGACGGTGAACGAGCCGGCTCATCGCTCTGATCTCCGAACACCACGACCACTAGGATCTCGTCGTGCTCGCCGCTTGGGGTCCGATCGAGAATCTCACCGAGTGGCTGAAGGACATCTCCGGCAACTGGTGGTTCCTCGCCGTGATTCTCGTGATCGCGTTCCTCGATTCGGTCATCCCCGTGGTGCCGAGTGAAACGACCGTGATCATCGGCGGTGTGGCGGCCAGTGCGGCGGGTGACGCGCCATACCCCGTGTACTTCGTGATCATCGCCGGAGCCATCGGCGCCTTCCTCGGCGACAACTTCTCGTACCAGATCGGCAATCACTTCAGTGAACGGGTCGCCCGACGCGCCGAACGCAAACCCACGACCGCGGCCCGACTCGAGTGGGCGGCCGACCAGATCGAAGAGCGCGGTGGTCTCCTCCTGATCACCGCCCGATTCATTCCCGGCGGACGAACCCTCCTCACGCTCTCGTGCGGTATCACGCGTCAATCACAACGGTGGTTCTCCACCTGGGTCGCCGTGGCCGCCGCGTTGTGGGCGTCCTACGCGTCGATCCTCGGCTATGTATTCGGCGAACGATTCCAGGACAACCACACCACCGCATTCGTCCTCGCCTTCGCCGCCGCACTCGGAATCACCTTGCTGATCGAACTCGTGCGCTGGGTGCGCAAACGCCGAACCCGCGAAGCTGCCGAACGCACGGCGGTTTGAGCCGGTCGGGATGGCTCGCCCGCAGCCGCCCGGCGTAGCCTGACCTCGATGAGTCCGGTTCCCGATCTGATCGCTGTGGTGCCGGTCCGCGATGGTCAACTCCCGGCGGGCGGACTCGAAGCCATCTCCGAGGCACGTGGGCTCGCACTCGTCGTCGGCACCGACTGCGTTTCGGCCGCCGAGGCGGCGCGTGGCATCGCCCGACGCGTCTTCACCGTGGAGATCACCGACGTTTCACCGGCCGCTCTCGGTCGAGCGTCGGCCGAGGGCATCAAGCAAGCGGCATCGGGGCGTTCGGTGATCGTGCCGGCCTCACCCGATGGTCGCGATCTTGCTCCGCATCTCGCGCTCGCTCTTGGTTACCCATTGCATTCCGGCGCCACCGAGATCCGTTCGAATGCCGTGTATCTCGCTCGCCAGGGTGGACTCGGTATCGCGCAGGTACGAGTGGAGGGCGCGTTCATCGCCACCTTGCAGCCCGGGATACGCGGTGTGGATCCGGTGCCACCTGTCGAACTCCAGGTCACTCCACTCGAGGTCACCATCGACTCCGTGGGGCACTCCGTGGTGTCGGTGGAGGTTCGTCCACCCGATGCATCCACCATCGACCTCGCCGAAGCCCCGCGCATCATCGGCGGTGGCGCTGGTCTCGTCGATGCCGATCGTTTCGAGTTGTTGGCCAACATCGCCGCCACTCTCGATGCATCCATGGGTGTCACGCGTGTGATCACCGATCGCGGTTGGGCCACTCACGAACGCCAGATCGGAACCACCGGCGTGGTCGTCGATCCGCGTCTCTACATCGCCTTTGGGATCAGCGGAGCCGTCCAACACACGAGTGGGCTCGGCCAACCCGACCACATCA
Organism: Actinomycetota bacterium; assembly: GCA_041181165.1. Taxonomy (GTDB): domain Bacteria; phylum Actinomycetota; class Acidimicrobiia; order Acidimicrobiales; family Ilumatobacteraceae; genus Casp-actino8. The sequence goes on along the minus strand of JBEGQB010000072.1, from coordinate 5,718 downwards.
TCAGCGTGAACACCGATCCGCATTGTCCGATGATGCAGATGGCCGATCTCGCCATCGTCGCCGATGCCAATCAGGTCCTCGATGCACTCGCCTCCGAAGTTGCACTGACCCCGGTGAGCGGATCATGAGTCGCTTCGACGCCGACGTGATCGTGGTGGGTGCTGGTCCGGCCGGCTCGTGCGCCGCACTCGCACTCGCCCGGGCCGGCAAGAACGTGATCCTCGTCGAGCGCGGCCCCTTCGCCGGCTCCAAGAACATGTACGGCGGCGTGGTGTATCCGCGCATCCTCGACGAACTGATCCCCCACTGGTGGGAGACCGCACCCGTGCAACGTTGGGTCGTACGCAGATCGACCATGATCCTGTCGGACGAAAACGCATTCACGATCGACTACCGCACTCCGTCGTGGGGCGAACCTCCGTACAACGGCGCCACGGCGTACCGACCCGACTTCGACCACTGGTTGTCGCAGCAAGCGGTGGCGGCCGGAGCCACCCTCGTCACCTCCACCACGGTCACCGGACTTCTGCGCGATCCGGCCGGACGCGTGAACGGAGTCCGCACCGACCGACCCGATGGTGACCTCTCGGCTCCCGTCGTGATCGCCTGCGACGGCGTGAACAGTTTCCTGGCCAAGGAGGCCGGTCTCTACACCGCCACCGACGCGTCGAACTTCACGGTCGGCGTGAAGGAAACCCTTTCGCTCCCCCGCTCGGTGATCGAAGAACGCTTCGGCGTGCGCGACAACCACGGAGTCGACATCGAGATCCTCGGTGGCACATCGGGTGTGAACGGTGGCGGTTTCATCTACACCAACCTCGACACCGTGTCGCTCGGAGTCGTGCTGAAACTTCCCAAACTCACCGCGCAATCGAAGCGCCCCGAAGAGATCATCGCTGGGCTCAAGGCACACCCGGCGATCGCTCCGCTCGTGGAAGGTGCAACGGTTCAGGAGTATTCGGCCCATGTGATTCCCGAAGCGGGGCTCTCGATGATGCCCACCATGGTCACCGACGGAATGCTCGTGGCCGGTGACGCCGCGGCGTTGTGTCTGGCGGCCGGGATCTGGCTCGAGGGAGTCAACTTCGCCATGGCGAGTGGCATGTACGCCGGTCGCGCCGCCGCGGCCGCCCTCGAGAAAGGCGATGTCTCGGCCAAGGGTCTCTCCGGTTACACCGACTTGCTCGAGAACTCCTTCGTCCTGCGTGACCATCGCAAACTGAAGAACATCCCCGGACTCGTTCTCTCCGACCGTGTTCAGTCGAAGTATCCGGGCTTCGTCACGTCGGTGATCGAACGCGTCTTTCGAGTGGACAACCCCAACCCCAAGCCCGGTCTGCGACGCATCGTGCGCGAAGAACGCAAACGAGCCGGTATCGGCCTTCTCGATCTCGTCCGTGATGGCTGGAAGGGAATGCGAGGATTCGGCTGATGGACGCCAAGATCACCCGCGACGCGACCTGGCCCGAGATCTCCTTCGAGGAGCGGATCGGCACGGCCGAGTTCCGCATCCACGAACGCGCCCACATCGTCGTCGACGGCGACACGTGTCGTGGCTGCTCCACTCGGGAGTGCGTCGTGGCGTGTCCGGCCAATCTCTTCGTCCCCACCAGCGATGGCGGGATCCTCTTCAACTACGAGAACTGCTTCGAATGCGGCACGTGCTATCTCGTGTGCAACAAAGAGGGCGCCATCTCGTGGAGCTACCCCGAAGGCGGCTACGGCGTCGTCTTCCACCGGACCTGATCGCAACGCCATGATCGCCGTCTGTCTCAAATGGGTGCAACCACATGGTGCGAGCGACGATCGCTTCGCCGGCATCTCGGCCGCCGATCAATCGGCACTCGAACTCACCCTCCGAACCGCCGAGGCGCGTGGAGACGAAGTAGTGGCGATCACCGCCGGCCCGATCGGAGCCGAGCGTGCATTACGAGACGCGCTCGCCTGCGGAGCCGCCCGCGCGGTGCGCATCGATACCGAAGCGGGTACCAGCAGTTCGTCGATCGCCAGTGCACTGGCGCGGGAAGTCGCCACCGCCGACATCGTGTGGTGCGGCGACTACTCCGTTGATCGTGGCACCGGATCGGTTCCGGCCTTTCTCGCCGCCCGACTCGGTGTCGATCAGGCACTTGGTCTGATCGACGTCGAGATCAACGGCAACGGTTCGCAGATCCGCGCGATCCGCCGACTCGACGGCGGCCGACGTGAAATTCTGAGCGTGAACGGCCGGGCAGTGCTTTCGGTGGAAGGTTCGACGGCACGCTTGCGCCGCGCCGCGCTGCGCTCGGTGATCGCCGCCGACTCGGCATCGATCGAAGTGCGTCCATCCGAATTCGGTGGTGTCGCCGAACCCGAACTCGTTCCGTATCGGCCCCGTGCACGTGTTCTTCCGGCACCAGCGGGCCAGAGCGCGCTCGACCGCGTGCGCATGCTCACCGATGCCGGTGGCACACCCAGCCGAACCGAGACCGTGGTGCTCGATCCGCCGGCAGCTGCTCGTCGCATCCTCGACACGCTGCGCGAGTGGGGATATCTGACATGACCTGGACATCGGTGGCCGCGATCGAGTCGCCGATCCTCGTGATACCGGTCGGTTCGTTCGAACAGCACGGACCACACCTTCCCCTCGACACCGACGCTCGAATCGCGAACGCACTCGCCACACATCTCGTCGATCACCTCGATGCCCGTACGGTCCTCGGGCCGATCATCACGGTGAGCGCGAGCGGCGAGCATGCCGGCTTCCCGGGCACGCTCTCGATCGGTACCGAAACCACCGCGCGCACTTTCGTGGAACTCGCGCGTTCGGCCGAATGGGCACACGGGATCGTGTTCGTCAACGGACACGGAGGCAATGCCGAGGCCATCGCCTCGGCGCATCGCACGATGATTTCCGAAGGCCGGCGCTCTCTCTTCTGGTCCCCCACCTCTCAACTCGGTGACGATCACCACGCCGGCCTCACCGAGACATCGGTGATGCTGCATCTCGATGCCACAACCGTGAACACGGACGACCTCCGGGCCGGCAACTCGCAACCGATCGGTGAACTCGCCGAATCGCTACGAAGGAGCGGCGTGCGAGAAGTGAGTGACAACGGCATTCTCGGTGATGCACGCAACGCCGATGCCGAACACGGACGCGTCGTTTTCGAACGCTGGGGGGCCGATCTCGTGGCCGCGGTTCGGGCCTGGTTGGGATGATGGGCGCCACGCCGACCCACCGATTCCGACGTGACTCGTCATGGTGGCGGCACCGATCGCCCGATGGCGACACCCTCGTCGCCGGCTCACCACTACGACTCTTTCGCCTCGGCCCCGAAGGTTCCCGACTCGCCGATGTCCTCGAATCGGACGGCACGGTTCCCATCGGCACCGAATCACTCGCCGATCGATTCCTCGAAGCCGGTGCCATCCATCCGATCATCGAGAACTCGACCTACTCCCCGGCCGACGTGACCGTGGTGATCCCCGCGCATGACGAACCGCGCGACCGAATCGTGAACCTCGTTGGGCAACTCACTGGAGTGGCGCGCATCATCGTCGTGGACGACGGCTCCCACCAACCGATCGAACCGATCGACGATGTGGAGGTTGCGCGACGCGAGACATCCGGTGGCCCGGCCGCCGCCCGCAACAGCGGCGCCCGACTCGCGACCACGGATCTCGTTCTCTTCCTCGATGCCGACACCCAATGGAATGCCGCCGGATGGACCACGCTTCTTGGTCACTTCGACGATCCGCGGGTGGGTTTGGTCGCTCCGCGCGTGAGCAGTCAGGTGCGGCCCGATCTCGTGGCCCGCTACGACCGAACCGATTCGCCACTCGACCTCGGTGGCGAGTCGGCTCGCGTCCGAGCGGGAACCCGCGTGTCGTACGTTCCGTCGGCGGCCCTTCTCGTACGTCGTTCGGTGTTCGAATCACTCGGCGGTTTCGACGAGACGTTCCGTTACGGCGAGGACGTCGACTTCGTATGGCGGGCCGTCGACGGTGGTCAGGTGTGCCGCTACGAGGCGGGTGCAGTGGTACATCACTCGCCTCGCCCGAACATCTCCGCATTCGCCCGCCAACGATGGTCATACGGATCAGCGGCTTCGGGCCTCGATGCGCGTCATCCCGGTGCGGCGTCTCCACTGCGGGTGAATCGTTGGAGCGCCATTGCTTGGTTGCTCGTCGCCATCGGCCACCCCCTATCGGGTTTGACGATCGGTGCGGGTTCGACGGCGATGCTCACTCGCAAACTTGGTGCAACTCCGCACAAATGGTTGGTGGCCGCACGTCTCGCCGGACTCGGCAATCTTCACGCCGGACGTCTCATCGCCAATGCGTTCACCCGAAGTTGGTGGCCCATCTCACTTCTCGCCGCCCTCGTCTCGCGCCGTTTGCGAATTGCGGTGCTCATCGCGCTCGTCGTGCCGAATCTCTTCCGCTGGCGAACCAGCAAGTCCGATCTCGATCCGGTTCGTTATCTCGCGCTGCGCATCGTCGACGACGTGTCGTACGGCGCGGGTGTGTGGACGGGCGTCTGGCGTCGCCGGGACCCCGGCGCTCTCAGGCCGCGCTTCGACTGAACTGCGCGTTGATGCGCCCGGAGATGTCGGCGCATTCGCGACACACACTCTGCGGGATCACACCGACGCGGATCAGCCAGCTGAACATCACGCAGCCGAGGCAGAAGCCGGCGAAGGCTTCGAGACTCGCGGCCACGGCCAGACCGGCGATCATGATTGCGCCGACCGTGTGTGCACCGGACAGCCACGCAACGAGTCCGACCGACGAGAACACGAGTCCGACGCCTTGCGCGAACCGCTTGGGCGGTCCGGCCACGAAACGCTGTTCACCACCGACCCGCGGTGTGATCACCTTGGTGACGATCAGGCCGAGGGGGCTGAAGCGCGGGCCACTCAGCACCCGGGCGGCGAAGCCGTACACGAGGGGCACGAGCACCCACCACTGACGAATGGTGAGGAACAGAACTGCTTGGGCGAAGGCCCCCGAGGCGACCAGACGGGCCGAGGTCTCGTTGACCGGATTCGGGAAGGAGAAGAGGCGCTGGCTCATGCCGACAGGCTAGGTCCGAAAACCCGACTCAACAAGTCGGAATTAGCCGGCTAGCCGATGGTCGGTAGGGTCACCCCGTGGCCCTGGTCCTCACGATCGATTCCGCCCGCTGGGCCGACCACGTGGCCCGGACCTCCTCGCAGGTCAGCGGCCTCATCCCCGTCGTGAAAGGGAACGGCTACGGGCTCGGACGGGACTGGCTGGCCCACAAGGCCGCCGAGCTCAGCTCCCTGCTGGCCGTGGGCACCGTGCACGAAGTCGCCAGCGTTCCCGCCGGCCGGACGGCCGTGGTGCTCACCCCATCCCTGGGCCCCTGCCCCGGCGCGGTGGTCACCATCGGGTCGGCTGCCCACCTCGAGGCCCTCGGATCCACCGGGCACCGGGTGCTCGTGAAGATCCGGTCGTCGATGGGCCGCTACGGAGCAGATCCGGCGCAGGCCCGCCAACTCCTGGCCACCGTCCGCGGGGCCGGACACGAGGTGCTCGGAGTGAGCATCCATCCGCCACTCGTCAGCTCGAGTGCCGATCATGCGGCCGAAATCGCCATGCTCCTCGACTCGATCGAACCCGTCGGTGTGTGGGTGAGCCATCTCGACACCTCCGACTACGACGAACTCCGACGCCGTTTCACCGATCGCCAGTGGTGGCTTCGCCTCGGCA